>DXEZ01000103.1 GCA_019114715.1 Candidatus Sphingobacterium stercoripullorum
TGCTGCATCTTCCATAATCGTTTTGGGAGATGCACCAAAGAAATCATTTAAGTCGTAATCTAGCGGCTTTTCACCTGTAGAATTGGATGCAAAGCTGAATCGCTTATCATCGCTAACCTCTCCCACGACAAATAATGGAGCTTGCTCTCTATCAGCAACCTTTTGTAGCTTTGGAAGGTCCTCTGGAGCGATAACTAGCCCCATACGCTCTTGAGACTCATTTCCTATGATTTCTTTATAGGATAGAGTGTTATCACCCACAGGTAGCTTATCGATATCGATATGACCTCCGGTATCCTCAACTAGTTCCGATAAACAGTTCAGGTGGCCACCAGCTCCATGGTCGTGAATCGAAACAATAGGATTCTCGCCTGTTTCAATAAGCCCTCTAATAGCGTTGGCAACCCTTTTTTGCATTTCAGGGTTGGAGCGCTGAATAGCATTTAACTCTATACCCGAACCGAAGGAACCTGTATCAGCAGAGGAAACTGCTGCACCACCCATACCGATTCGGTAGTTATCACCACCCATCACTACAATGTGGTCTCCTTTTTTAGGGGTATGTTTTAAAGCGTATTCCTTTTTACCGTAGCCAATACCTCCAGCTTGCATGATGACTTTATCATAGCCTAACATTTTGTCGTTCTCTTGATGTTCGAACGTTAAAATGGAGCCCGTGATTAACGGCTGACCGAACTTGTTTCCAAAGTCGGCTGCTCCGTTAGTCGCTTTAATGAGGATATCTAATGGAGTTTGGTATAACCAAGGTCTAGGAGAGGTAGCTTGTTCCCAAATGCGATTTTTCTCCATTCTAGGGTAGGCAGTCATATAAACTGCTGTTCCCGCTAAAGGAAGAGCTCCTTGTCCTCCCGCTAAACGGTCTCTTATTTCACCTCCCGACCCAGTCGCTGCTCCACTAAATGGTTCAACGGTTGTTGGGAAGTTGTGCGTTTCTGCTTTTAATGAAATAACGGACTCATATTCACTTTCCTTATAGAAATCTGGTTTGTCTGCCGTTGCAGGAGCGAATTGTGTAACCTTCGGACCTGCAATAAAAGCTACGTTATCTTTGTAAGCAGATATAACTTGATTGGGATGTGTTTTAGTTGTCTTTTTTATTAACTTAAATAACGACTCTGGTTTTTCTTGGCCGTCTATAATAAAAGTACCATTGAATATTTTATGGCGGCAATGCTCTGAATTTGCTTGTGAGAAAGCAAAGACCTCAGAGTCGGTAAGTTTTCTTCCCAGTTTACGAGATAGATCATTCAGATACTCTACCTCTTCCTCGTTCATGGCTAAACCTTCTTCTTGATTGTAAGTAGCAATATCATGAACTTCTTGAATGTCCTCTTTATGTATATTGATAGAGAAAACCGATTGGTCCAAGGTTTCGTAGCGCTGGAAGGTCATATGGTCAAAGGCTTCATTCTCCTTTGTTACAGGGTGAAACTCTTCAACTCTAATGATTCCAGAGATACCCATATTTCGGGTGATTTCTACAGCACCTGTACTCCATGGCGTGATCATCTCTCGCCTAGGACCTATGAAAGGACCGTTTACGCTTTTTTCCTCTAATAATTGGCCTTGGCCGAATAACCAGGATAAACGATTTAAGTGTTCTTGTGGTAATGCGTCATTTACTTCAACTGCGTAAGTGACGGCTTTAGGAGATTTGAAAAAATAGATCATTTTCAACGATTAAGCAATTTGTTGATTACAAGCACAAAAATACCAATTTCAAACGCATAAAGTGAAAGAAACTAAGAATTAAAATTCTCAAAAGGGTTAAAAAGACCAAGGGTTGACTATTTTTGTGCGAATAATAATTATTAGAGCAAATGAAAAGGATGAATTCATTATTAAGAAAGATTATAAGCTTGTTTTTAGTGTTGCTGAGTTTCACTCTGCTAAATGCTCAGGATTTTCCTTTGGAGGATTTGAAGAGTGGCGATTTGGTGTTTATTAGTAGCAAAGATGAGATGCTCTCTGGAGCTATCAATAGGGTCACTCAAGTTCGTGAGCATGAAAATTACGACCACGTAGCCTTAGTTTCTTTAGAGGGGATTGATGTGCATTTTTTACACGCCACTTTTAAAAAGGGTAGTGTGCAGCAAAAAGCGGAGGATTTCCTTCAAAACTATAAAGAGCGAAGAATTACCGTTTATCGGTTGCGAAATGCCCAGCCAGAGATTATAGAAGATGGGATTTTGGAAGCTAAGAAAATGCTGGGTAAACCGTATAATACTACCTATGTACTTAGTGATTCCAGCTACTACTGCTCAGATTATATTGAGCGTGCCTTTCGGAAGTACAAGTTGTTTGATTTGGAGCCAATGACATTCAAAGACCCAAAAACGGGGAAAACCGATGAGTTTTGGGAAAGCTATTACGAAAAGCAAGGGGTTCCAATACCTGAGGGTGAATTGGGATGCAACCCTAATGGATTAGCCCGCTCCCAAGTCCTCCGTTTTATGGGAGAGCTGAAGCACTGAGCTTTTCTATACCTCCCTTGTTGATGCTGATTTCTGGGGTTATTTCAAAAGAATAGAAAATAGCAGGATGAAGCATTGTAAGAAAGCCTGTAGGTGGCAAGTCATAATTAAATAATTGCCGTCTAAATAGTTTGATGGTGAAGGTTTGTATCGGATTAGCTACGTGTTAGTTATGAGTTTGTCCTGCAGCTTTTGTTGACGTGTTGCTTAACCTTCTGTTCCTTTAATATATCCGAGAAAATAGACAGTTGGAAATAGCTTGCAATACCCAATATTGCGTTAGTGTTTTAACTGTAAGTTTTTAAAAACCTATTAATTGCTTATCTTTGCAAGGTTCAAAATCAAGTTGTTAGCATGCCGTTATAGGTTTGGAGGGGTAGGGGTTAGTGGGTGTAAGACGGATTTTTCTTACGCGGAAAATACACCAGTAAAACTTTATTTAAAGAAACTGTAAAATCGTGTTGTTAATGTAAGCGAATGGTTTGCAGGTTTAATTTTTCTCTTTCCTCGATTGGCTTTATACCGGTATTTTACTGAAAAAATATACAGATATTTATGCGATCTAAAAGACAAAGAATTACATTTAAGAAAAGCATTGCGATTCCTAGTTTACTATTTATACTTCTTATTACAGCATGCGCAAGCTTGTTTCCTAATGTTTCTGAAGCCATACTTTCTAAAATCCAATACTTTTTATTTCACAGTTTAGACTGGGTATATGTTTGGGCAGTTACCTTATTTGTACTATTTCTATTCTTTTTAGTGTTTTCTAAATACGGGAGCATAAAGTTAGGGAGAAATGACTCTAAGCCTGAGTATTCGTTTTTCTCCTGGGTTTCCATGCTATTTGCAGCAGGGATGGGGATTGGTCTTATGTATTTTGGTGTGGCCGAGCCCATGTCTCATTTTGCGGATGAAGCTTTTAGCACCTTACCTGAGATGCAGAGAGCTAAAAATGCACAAGTTAAAACATTTTTCCACTGGGGTATCCACGCCTGGTCTATTTACGGGGTAGTTGGGCTTTCTCTAGCTTATTTCTCCTATAGGTATAAGCTGCCGTTATCGCTTAGGAGCTGTTTTTACCCAATGCTAAAAGATAAAATCAATGGAGTATCTGGAGATATAATTGACACCTTTGCGCTATGTAGTACGTTTTTTGGGATAACTACCAGTTTAGGGTTTGGAGTAGTTCAGCTGAGTGCCGGTTTAACCGAATTAGGGGTTATCCCTGAAAGCACCTTTACCTTTCAGGTGATCATCGTTGCGGTGGTGATGACTGTTTCCATCACTTCGGCTACGTCGGGAGTCAATAAAGGAGTGAAGTATTTGAGTCAGCTGAATATAGTCGCAGCCATCGTCCTCTTGCTTTTTATTTTATTTGCTGGTCCTACTGTATACCTCCTAGGAGGATTTACAGAAGGCCTTGGTGATTATATAAGTTCATTTTTTGCAATGACCTTCAATACCCATAGCTTTTCTCCAGAAACCAAGCAATGGTATTTCGATTGGACAATTTTATATTGGGCGTGGTGGATTTCCTGGTCGCCTTATGTTGGGATATTTATCGCTCGTATTTCTAAAGGAAGGACAATTCGTGAGTTTGTTACCGCGGTTTTAATTATTCCTGCGCTATTTAACTTTTTATGGATGAGCGTTTACGGTAATGCTGCTATTTACGTAGATCTATTTGAAGCTGCTGGCGGTTTAAGCGAGCTCAAAGCCCATGCAGATGTATTGCTATTTAAGTTTTTAGATTATCTGCCTTTTACAACCATAACCCAGATTATGGCCTTATTTATTCTTTGTGTGTTCTTTGTAACCTCAGCGGACTCCGGGATTTTTGTCATGAATAACATAGCAACCAACAATGCTAAACACTCTCCAAAGTGGCAATTGATATTCTGGGGCGTCTTGTTAGCTTTATTGTCTTTAGTGTTATTGAACGCTGGAGGGCTTGAGGCCTTACAAACCATGACGCTCATCACTGCACTGCCTTTTGCAGTTCTTATGGTGATGTTTTGTATCAATTTATTAAAGGGCCTTATAATCGATATCAGTTATTACGAAGCTGAATTATCCCCAGCCACCCGGTACTGGTCGGGTGCCAAGTGGAAGCAACGCTTAAATAAGATTTTAGCTTATAGGAATAGCTCTGCTGTGAGGAACTTTATGTTGACTACAGTAAACTATGCTTTTAAAGACTTAAGGGACGAATTGCAGCAGCAAGGAGTTAGTGCCGAGGTACGCCGATTAGGAAAACCTTTTAGAATTGAACTGGTAATCAGGCATAACACTTTGGAAAACTTTGTTTACGGAGTGAAACGCCAACCTTTAGAAATTTCAGATATGCTTATGGATGAGGAGAACTTCCCTGAAATAGATTCATCTACAAGTTATATTCCTGAAACCTACTTTGGGGATAGTAGGGTGGGGTATAATGTAGAGTATTTCACAAAAAGGGAGCTAATTACGGATGTTTTAAAGCAGTATGAACGGTTCTTAAGTTTATCGGGTGAGGAGAGGAACCAGTTGTTCATTGACTATTCCTTAAAAGGAAATGAATAGTTGTAAATTCATAATCGGAAGAGATTAATGGCATTTCAGCTCTAGATAATCTAGGGTTGGAAGCGTAAAGTGAATAAAAAAGCGCAGAAGGAATAGTCCTCTGCGCTTTTTGCATCTTAAGTGCATTTTAATTAAGCGTTAGCTTCTTTTTGCTCTTGCTCTTCAGCTGTTTCACCTTCTGGGCTTTCCTCAAATAAAGGAAGCTCTTTTAAAATATTGAACCAACTGATGATTTTTTTAATATCTGATGTGTATACACGCTCTGCATCGTGGTTAGGAGCTATTTCATTAAAGAAGTCTCTCAGCTCTTTACCACTGCCCTTAGGGTTAGGTATGGATTCCGATTTCTTCATCCCTTCTAGGATGTCGATTAAACGAATTTCCTCATCTAAACCGTAGATGGTAATGTCCTCAAGTGTGGCTAATTTTGTTGTAGTGATATTTACTACTGTCTTCACTTTATTCCCGTCCAAAGACTCAATGATGAAACCACTTTTATTTTGTCCAACGAGATTATAAAGGCCAGGCTTTCCTGAAACCGATACTATTCCTTTAAGATTCATACTATTTGTGTTGCTGTTTTAGTCTTCAATAATTTCTATTTCGTTAATTCTATCTCCTTGTTGAATTGAGTCTACAACTTCGATGTTTTCAACGACTTTACCAAAACAGGTATGATTTCCATCTAAATGTGCTGTGTTATTACGGCTGTGGCATACAAAGAACTGTGACCCTCCAGTATTTCTTCCTGCATGGGCCATAGATAAGACTCCTCTGTCGTGGTATTGATTATCTCCATCTAGCTCACAATCAATTTTGTAACCTGGACCACCGGTTCCTGGCATACCTGAGGCACCTTCACGTGTGTTTGGACATCCTCCTTGAATAACAAAGTCTGGAATTACTCGGTGAAAAGTTAATCCATTGTAAAAACCGTCTTTCGCTAACTTTACAAAGTTTGCAACCGTGTTTGGAGCATCTTTAGTATAAAGCTCGACAGTCATGTTTCCTTTTTCCGTTTTAATTATTGCTTTACTCATAATAAGTGAAAGTGTTTTTGAATTCTTTTTAAATAATAACGGTGCAAAGATAATTATAATTGTGAATGACACCCTAAAACATCTTGTATTTTTCCCGCTGGACAACACAAACTCTTATTAATTCGCATTTTAAACCAGCAGGAGCCTTTGAAAGTCAGATCTTTTAGATTAAGGGGCTAATTAACTAAGTTTGGTCTTTATTGTCGAAGATGATTTTTGTGGTGCATCAAAAAAAACACTTCTAAGTTTAGGAAGTAAGTAAATAATAGCTTATCTTTGCCGAGTTAAAATTAATTAAATTATATTTTTATAACATGTACGCAATAGTAGATATAGCAGGGCAACAATTTAAAGTTGCAAAAGACCAATACCTCTTTGTTCATCGTTTACAAGGAGAAGAAGGCGCTAGTATTGAATTTGACAGTGTGTTACTTGCCGATAACGAGGGTAAAGTAACTATTGGCAAGCCAACAATAGAAGGTGCTAAGGTGAAAGCGACAATTTTATCGCATTTAAAAGGAGATAAAGTGATTGTTTTCAAAAAGAAACGCCGTAAAGGATATAGAAAGAAAAACGGTCACCGTCAGCATTTGAGCAAGATTCAAATTACTGATATTGCTATTTAATTTAAGATTATTTTAAACTCAAAATAAAAGGAGAAGTAAGATATGGCACACAAAAAAGGTGCTGGTAGTTCTAGAAACGGCCGTGAGTCACATAGTAAACGTTTAGGAGTAAAGATTTTTGGCGGACAAGATGTTACCGCTGGAAATATTATCGTTCGTCAACGTGGAACTAAACACTATCCTGGTAAAAATGTTGGATTAGGTAAAGATCATACTTTATACGCTCTAACTGATGGGAAAGTAGTTTTCAGAAGAAAAGCAGATAATCGTTCTTACGTTTCAGTAGAAGAAATCGCACAAAATTAATTTATAATTTTGTGATCAATTTGTAGAAATAGGTGAGCCTGGTGGTTCACCTATTTTTATTGGTACATAAGGGATTAAAAGGTTTGAATTAGGGAATTGTTAATCTATTGTCGATAAGCGCAGGAATCTTTATTAATTTCAAAAAAAACAGTAGGTTTGTGTAGGTTGAATGAAATCCTTTTAAACATAAGTTATGGCACAAGAACAAATTTCTGTCTTTGATATTTTTAAAATAGGTATTGGACCTTCAAGTTCGCACACACTAGGTCCGTGGAGAGCTGCAGAACGTTTTATCGCAGTTCTTAAGGAGAAGGATTTGTTTGATCAGGTGGATCAGATAAAGGTTCTTTTATACGGGTCGTTGGCGAAAACTGGAATTGGTCACGGAACTGATATTGCGGTGCTTTTAGGTTTGTCGGGAGACGATCCTGTCACGATGGATGTTAATCAAGTTATTCCCAAAGTTGACCATATTAAAATATCCAATAGCTTGCACCTTTCAGGAAAGAAAATGATTCCTTTTCATTATGAAGAGGATTTATTGTTCTTAACTAACGAAAACTTGCCTTTTCATCCTAACGCGCTAACTTTTCAAGCATTTCTAAGTTCTGGAGAAGCTATATCAGAAACCTATTACTCTATAGGCGGAGGGTTTGTTACGCAGGAAGGGGAGAAAAGCGTTCTTTCAGAAGTGGACTTAGCATTTCCTGTGGAAACAGCCAAGGAGTTGATGCTATGGTGTATGAGAAGTGGATTGAAAGTCTCGGAGCTTGTTTTGGAGAATGAAAAGGCTTGGAGGAAAGAAGAGGAGACACTAGACGGAATATGGAATATCTTCCGTACGATGAAACACTGTGTATATAGAGGATGCCATACTCAAGGTGTTCTGCCTGGAGGTTTAAACGTCCAACGCAGAGCCGCAAAAATGAATCATCGCTTGATTCAAGGGAAAAGTTACAATGACTACTACTCCTGGATTGAAAGTATACGTGAGGGTGGGAATGATTTCTCTTATATATTAGACTGGGTCAGTTGTTTTGCACTTGCCGTTAACGAAGAGAATGCAGACTTCGGCCGGGTTGTCACAGCCCCAACAAATGGTGCGGCGGGAGTGATCCCTGCAGTTTTGCAGTATTATATCATTTTCCACGATGCCCTTGATAAAGATAAAATTATTCAGTTTATATTAACCGCCTCCGAAATCGGGTCCATCTTTAAGAAGGGTGCGACTATAAGTGCTGCAATGGGTGGATGCCAAGCAGAGATTGGGGTGTCCTCAGCCATGGCTGCAGGCGCGCTGGCAGAGTGCCTTGGAGGAAGCCAAAGGCAAGTCTTAATGGCTTCTGAAATTGCCATGGAGCATCATTTGGGCTTGACCTGCGACCCTATTGGTGGATTGGTGCAGATCCCTTGTATAGAAAGAAATACCATGGGCGCTATAAAAGCAATTACAGCTGCGCAGTTGGCCCTGAAGTCAAACCCTGATAAAGCAATTGTTAGTCTAGATGATGTCGTTCAGACCATGTGGGACACGGCTCAGGATATGAATGAGAAGTATAAAGAAACCTCAGATGGAGGATTAGCGGTTAGAGTACCGCTGAGTTTACCAGAATGTTAAAAGAAAAAAATGGAATATGCTGCAATTGCATCCGGGAGCAATGGAAATTGCTATTACGTGGGTGATGATGAAGATGCGATTTTAATAGATATAGGTGTTTCTTGTAGACGGGTTGAGCAGAGGTCTTTAGAGATGGGACTGGATTTATCCAAAGTTCGTGCTGTTTTTGTTACACACGAGCATGGGGATCATATCTCTGGCTTGCGCGTTTTTGTAAAAAAACATAAAATCCCTGTTTACCTGACAGAGGGAACTTATAAAGGAAGTAGATTACAGCTTAAAGAGGAATATGTAAACCTGATAGATACCCGTAAAAAACAAGTAGTTGGATCGATGGAAATCATTCCAGTGGTGAAGAATCACGACGCCCAAGAACCTTGTAGCTTTATTGTTAAGAAGGACGAAGTGCAAATTGCGGTTTTAACGGATATCGGCTGCGTATGTTCCAATGTTGCTCGCGTTTTGACCCAGTCTCAAGTTGTTTTCCTGGAAGCCAATTACGATGAACAAATGTTAGATACTGGTGGGTATCCCTATTATCTAAAAGAAAGGATACGTGGCGGCCAAGGCCATCTTTCCAACCAGCAGGCGCTACAAGCGTTATTAAATCACGGTTCTTCAAACCTCAAGCATGTGATTCTCTCTCACTTATCTGCCAACAACAATTCAATGGAACTTGTCGAGTCGGTTTTTGAAGAGTACGGCCGGAGCAAACAAGTTGAAGTGACGGTCTGTAATAGAGATTCTGCAGGAGAGGTGTTTAGTTTTTCTTATAATGTGAATGACACTCTAGTTGGTGATTAAGGCAATCTAGAGAAAAGATTCCTAGTTGAAATTCATTTTTAATTGACGGCCTCACTGGCATTATTTCAGGATTCTTTCAGCAGCAGAGCTTTACAATATCACATTTTAATGGATAACTAAGGTTATTTCTTAATACACACTCCTAAAAAACAATTACTTTTGTGTAGTTTAGTGTTTTGAAAATTAGTTGAAGTGAGCAAAGTTAAATTAAGATATAACGCCTTAGGGTGGCAGAAAAACCCAGTATTGATACGGTATGGAATGATTGTTTTCTCAATTATTCTAATTTGTATTTTACTGCCTAAACAACCGCGATTTCAATATGAATTTGAAAAAGGTAAGGTTTGGGATCACGAGAATCTCGTCTCTCCCTATACTTTTGCGGTATTGAAAACCCAAGAGGAAATCAATAAAGATAGAGAGCAAATTCTTAAAACGGTGAAGCCCATTTACAACCTAGTGGGTACGGCTGAAAAAGAGCAGATAGATCAGTTCAATAGCGATTTAGGGGAGAAGTGGCAGACGGCTCAGCTAGACACCTTAGAACAAGATATAGAAGATTATAGGCAAGTAGGAGATGAGCTTTTAAAACAGATATATACCAAAGGGGTCATAGCCCTAAATAATAGGTACCAAAACAAAGGACAGAATGAAAGTTCAGATGAAACTAGTAGCCATTACAATTTTACCTTAGTTGCAGAAAACCTAGCGCAACAGAAAAACACTGTAGATTGCTTTACCATAGAGACTTCCAATGAGTTTATTTTAGATAGATTGGAGAAGAATAGGAAAATCCAAGAGAAAGAATGGTTAGCGGAGGTCCTAAAAAACTATATCACCATTAATTACTCTTTCAACGAAATCTTAACAGAAAAAAATGAACAGAATGCACTGGCACATATTTCAACAACACGTGGAATAGTTGAAAAAGGCGAGCTAATCGTTGAAAAGGATAAAGTGATAAACTCTGAGGTTTATCAGAAGCTAGAGTCTTTAAGGAAGGTGTTTGAGGACGAAGCTCGATTATCAGGAAAGCAAGGGTATATGATTGTAGGTCAGGGTCTTGTTATTACCCTTGTTCTTGCTTTACATTTCACTTTTTTATTTCTCTTTAGAAGGGATATATTTTATAACAATAGATTGATATTGATTATCCTTGCTGTGATAATTGGTATGCTAGGCGTCCTTTCTTGGGCTGTAAAAGCAAAAATACCTAGTCTATACTATATACCTTATTGTAGTGTTCCAATTATCTTTAGAGTGCTCTTTGATACTCGTGTAGCCATCAATATCCACCTGATGATGGTGTTAGTAGCTGCACTATTTGTTCCCAATAGTTTCGAATTTGTATTCTTACAATTCTTAACGGGTATGGTAGCCATATATAGTATTAAAACCTTGATTAAAAGGGAACAGTTCTTAATATCTAGTCTTATTATTTTGGCTGCCTATATTATTGCGTATCTAGGGCTTGTTTTATCTAGAAATGGGACCTTAAACAATGTTTATTGGGTTGATATTTTACCGTTCTTTGTGAGTGTAGGTTTGACGCTTTTGGCTTATCCGTTAATCTATGCTTTTGAAAAGCTATTTGGTATAGTGTCTGATTTGACTTTGATGGAGCTGGCCAATAGTAACTCGAAGTTATTGCGTGAGTTATCTTTAAAAGCTCCCGGCACATTCCAGCACAGTTTACAGGTAGCTAACCTGGCCGAAGCCGCGATATATAAGATAGGTGGGAACCCACTTCTTGTTCGAGCAGGTGCTTTGTACCACGATATTGGGAAAATTGCAAACCCTTTATTTTTTATTGAAAATCAAAAAACTGGACATAACCCACACGAAGAATTGACACCTGAGCAAAGCGCTCAGATTATAATTTCTCACGTGCATAAAGGAGTTGAAATTACGCGTAAGCATCAACTTCCAGAACCAGTAATTGATTTTGTTAAAACGCATCACGGGACCACAAAAGTAGATTACTTTTATAACATTGCAGTAAGAGATAATCCAGATAAGTTGATTGATGAATCAATATTTAAATATCCTGGGCCTTTACCTTATACCAAAGAAATGGCTGTCTTGATGATTGCCGACTCGGTGGAAGCTGCATCAAGAGCGTTAGACAAGCCAACCGAAGAGAGTATTAATAAATTGGTAGACGGAATCATTGAGCATAAGCTCATGCAAAAACAATTTATCGAGGCTGATATCACGATGAGAGATATACAAGAAGCAGCAGATATTTTTAAAATGATGCTGAAAAGTATATATCACGTGAGAATTGACTATGAAAAATCTAAAGCCCCTAAGAAGTCGTCTTAACGGCATAGGGTGCAATATAGTGATTCTCAATAGGTAACGGAATCAGTGAATAAATGAACCAAAAATAGGTAAATAATTTGCTGAAAATACTTTGAACATTAGAATTTTTGGTTTATGTTTGCACAGTCTTGAAAAAGAAAGGAGAGGTGCCTGAGTGGTCGAAAGGAGCAGTTTGCTAAACTGTCGTACCGGCAACGGTACCGCGGGTTCGAATCCCGCCCTCTCCGCAAAGAAGAAGAAAAGTGCGTTTCAGAGGATGAGGCGCACTTTTTTTCATCGGAGAAAAAACTCCCACCAAAACTCCCACCAAGTATTAGTGAGAGGATAAATGAGATGGCTAAATCAATTCCAAAATATAAAGATCCGAAAATAGTAAAAGCTAAGCGAGGCTGGTTCATTGCGCTTTACTACGAAAACCCGAATGCTTTGGGTTCGTACAAACGTTTTGAAATTAGTGGTGGTGTTAATCGAATAAAAGATTTAGCTAAAAGAGAAAAAGCAATTAATGAATTAAGGAGTGTTCTTATAAGGGTGCTTAAAGAGGGCTTTGATCCATTCTATACGTTAAAAGAGGAAATCCT
>DXEZ01000104.1 GCA_019114715.1 Candidatus Sphingobacterium stercoripullorum
ACATCATGGAAATTCAAGATAGATTAAAACGGATTAGAGAAGAAATGGCAAAAGCAGGTGTTGATGCCTATGTTATTCCATCTTCTGATCCGCATATGAGTGAATACTTGCCCGATAGGTATAAATGCATTGCCTGGGCGTCGGGGTTTACTGGTTCTGCTGGCACCCTAGTGATAACCAAAGATTTTGCAGGTTTATGGACCGATGCTCGCTATTTTGTTCAGGGTAATGCGCAGCTTAAAGATACGGGCTATGAGCTAGTGAAGCTAAAAGTACAAGGAGCAGCTGAGTATGCGCAGTGGCTAGGTAGCAAACTATCAAAAGGGGCGAATGTAGCTTTCGATGGTATGCTAGCCTCCGTGCAAGTAGCTATGAGCTTAAAAGATCACCTAGAGCCGCTGGGTATAACCATTGATGGCAACTGCGATTTGATTTCAAAAGTATGGACTAATAGGCCGGAGTTACCCAAAGCTAAAATGTTTCTCATCTCCAAGGAGTGGAGCGGACAAACGGCAAAAGAGCGTGTGGAGTTGGTTCGGAAAGATTTAGCAGATTTGCATGCTGATGGGCACCTGATCTCTACTTTAGACGATACAGCGTGGCTACTGAATATTCGAGGTAGGGATGTTCCATGCAACCCGGTAGTTCTTAGCTTTGTGTATGTTTCTGCCGAAAGGGCCATTTTATTTGTTGATACGGATAAAGTACAAGAGCAAGACCTACATACGCTCAATGAGCAGGATATAGAAGTAGCACCCTACGATAGCTTGGAGGATTTCCTTTCTAAGCTAGAAGTGAACTCGGTTTGCTTAGATCCAAAAAGAACCTGCTATAGTATTTTCGAGCAGCTAGCTGAAAAGGCAACTGTCATCGAGGCCATGAACCCTTCAACGATGCTAAAGGCTATTAAGAATGAGGTTGAGGTTGGACACATGCGCCATACGATGGTAAAAGACGGCGTAGCACTAACTAGGTTCTTCAAGTGGCTTGAAGAGAATGTGCAAGGCGGAGCTCTCAATGAGATTTCTATTGCTGATAAATTACAAAGCTTAAGAGAAGCCCAAGAGGGGTTTGTAGATATTAGCTTCGGTACGATTGCTGCTTACAAAGATCACGCTGCCCTTCCGCATTATAGCGCTACAAAGGAGGCATATTACGACCTGGAAACTAAAGGTATGCTACTGGTAGACTCGGGCGGTCAGTACACCTCCGGAACTACGGATATCACGCGCGTGGTGCCTCTAGGGGAAACCACTGAGGAGGAGAAAGAAGATTATACTTTGGTGTTAAAGGCCATGATCGATGGTACTTTAGCCGTCTTCCCAGAAGGTACCCGCGGGTATCAGATCGATGCCATTACGCGGCAGTCGCTATGGCAAGCGCAGAAAAATTACGGCCACGGCACAGGGCACGGAATTGGATTCTTTTTAAATGTGCATGAAGGCCCCCATGTTTTCAATATGAGCAATGTGGATATTCCAGTGAAGGCAGGGATGATTTCCTCTATCGAGCCGGGCATCTATAGAGAAGGGAAATACGGTATACGGATAGAAAACCTGGTGTTGTGTAAACCTATTGGCGAGAATGAGTACGGTAAGTTTCAGGATTTTGAAACACTTACTTTATGCTATATAGATACTTCGCTGGTGAAAAAAGAACTGCTTTCCCCTATGCATATCACATGGTTGAATAAGTACCATGAATTTGTGTACAGCAGTTTGAAAGACGATTTGGAACCAGCTGAAAGGGAGTGGTTGAAGCAAAAAACACAAGCTATTTAATTGATAATTGCTGCTATTTTAAAACATTGGACTCTAAAAGGTTCAATGTTTTTTTATGGCTTTAAGATGACGAATTCTCTAGTCTGATCAAGGGGGTTGTAATAGTCCGTTCCCCAACACGAGAGAAAATATTAAGGGTTCTAGGGCTTGAGAGCCGTTAATTTAATCCATAGCAGCGCTTTCAAAATAAAGTAGAAAATACAGTTTAGGAAAAAGCGTATATTTGTAGAGGCATTGTGCTAGGTTATGACTTTGTTTATAGCCCCTTAGCACTGAATTCAAGGATATATAGGGCTTAGGTGTGCAATGCTTGCTATTTAAAATTAGGAGGAGCAATGAATAAAGGAAAACCGGTTACCATTAAAGAAATTGCCAAGAGATTGAAGATTTCGCCATCTACAGTATCTAGAGCGCTTAATGATCATCCTAGTATTGGACTAGTAACAACCATACGCGTGAAAAAGATGGCCGAGGAGTTGAATTATGTTCCCAATCAAACAGCCATATTCTTCAAACAACGGAAAACATTTACCATAGGTGTTATCGTACCCAGTTTAATGGAACCATTTTTTTCCAAAGCAATCAGTGAAATTGAAGAAATAGCCTCTAAGCAAAAGTATACCGTACTGATGGGCCAATCTCTAGACGACGAGGAAAGAGAGCAAAGCATCATTCAAACTTTCCGCAAACATAGAGTGGATGGCGTATTGATCTCCCTGGGTAAGAATACGCAGGATTTAGCAGCTTTCAAGGTGCTCAGCGATGTATCTATCCCTTATGTGTTTTTCGATTGTGTGCCTTCAGGTAATGATTATAACCGTGTTTTTTGTGACCTTTATTCCGGTATGGAGGAAGCGCTAATAGCTTTTAAAGACTGTGGACATACTAAAATTGCCCTGATCAATGGCCCCGAACAGCTTCTCGCAGCCAAGGAAAGGGAAGTTGGCTTTAGAAGGGGACTCAAAAAGCTGGGTTTACCTCTTAATGAGAAGTATATAGTGCATACCAACCTCACCGAGCAGGGTAATGTTGACGCTATAGAAGAGCTGTTGAATTTACCCGAACGTCCTTCGGCTATTATTTCCTTTAACGACTACGTGACTTTAGATGTGATGAGCCATGCAAGAAAACGTGGCGTAGGAATCAACCAAGACATACATTTTATCAGTTTTGCTAATTATCCACTTTGGAAGTATATCGAGAACCCACCCATGGGAAGTATCGAGCAGTTTCCAGATAAACAGGCGCAGATGGCTACAGAGATGCTCTTTAAGCTTATCGATAAAAAGGAAATTCAAGGTCAGCCGAAAGATTACAAGCTCAACTCGAAGTTGATTTTACATTAACTTGTATTTGAGTTAGGTCTTTAAGTAATTGCTATTTTTAGGAGAGCTAGGCAAGTAGGAAGAAAAATAGACTCGTCTCCAGCCATCGTTTGCTCTTTCAAAGTTAGTTGCATGTTGCTAAAATAAGTTTCAAGTGGAATACAGCTCAATCGGTGCAGACCTAATTGATGGTTTAAATAAAGGGAATCAAAATTCATTGAAGTCCATTTTTACTTTATTTTATAAGCCCTTGTTGTATTTTTCTATGCAATACGTGAAGAATCATCAAGTCGCCTATTTTGCTATAGGAAACCCGTAGTTAGGGATAAAATAAAAGATGAAAAGTTACTCTGAGGCTCTTAAAGATTGGCAATTGTCTTTCTTTTAGAGCCTTTGTTTTCTTATATTTATCCACTATATATAAATATTTCCTTTGAAGGCTAATTAAATTAGGAAGAATATACTGGGTCAACCTAAACGGATTGGTATCACCATACTCACGTATAGCGTCATGTAGCCGCTATTTGAAATCGATCAGCGGTATGTAAGCTTTCTTTAGTATGCTCGGAAAAGGAATAGGTGTAAGAAATTAAACATAAACCTATAGGAATGAAATATACTTTTTGGAAAGTAGCATGGACTCTTGTTATAGGAGTAGTTGTAATGGGAGAGCCTGCTTTATATGCGCAGACTCATGCTGAGGAGGAGTACTTCAAAGAAAGGATTGTCCGTGCTCATTTGGAAAACAGCTTAATACCTTTTGATAAAGCTAAAAAGTTAAGTTCCAGAAAAGTTGAACAAGCAAAAAAAGAGGTTTGGAATAATTGGGTGCAAACCGTTCAACAGATCGATACTTTGCCTCCTTTAGTTTCTTATAAACAGGAAGAACCAACTCTTCACAGTTGGGATATGATAGATGAAGATCCTATGCCTTTTTATTGGATAGAAAAGGTAGATGACCAGGTGGAAGAAAAACGTGCATTATTTTTAAACCTTCATGGTTCTGGTCCTAAAGATCAGGAGCTAATGGCCACCTTGCAGTGGTCTAAAGTTTATCAGGATAAACCATCGGTTTACTTCATACCGCAAATCCCCAATGAAAAGCGGTACAGGTGGTGGTTTAAAGCAGAACAATATGCTTGGGAAAAATTATTTCGTTTAGCTATGGTTCATCCAAAGATTGATGTCAATAAAATCTATGTTATGGGCATATCCGAGGGAGGCTACGGTAGTCAACGCTTAGGGGCGTTCTATGGCGATTATTTAGCAGGTGCAGGACCGATGGCAGGTGGAGAGCCTTTAGAAAATGCCCCAGCTAGCAATTATAAATATGTACCGTTATCCCTTCAGACGGGAGAACTTGATGGTGGGTTTGGCCGAAATACATTGACTCTTCGTGCAAAGCATGTTTTTGACAGTTTAGCTAATAGTAGTAACGATGGGGAGTATGTGCACAATATAGCTTTACAAAAAGGGAAGGGCCACGGAGTGGACTATAAAGTGACAACGCCTTGGCTGATCAACTTTCAGCGTACTACAAGGCCTGAGCATATCACCTGGGTGAACTTTCCTATGGACGGTCGTTACCGCAAGGCATTTTACAATATCGCTATCTTAAATAGCCTAGAGGTATCACCCGATGATACTATGGACCGCGTAGTTTTTGATCTGCGTTTCGATAAAAGCGATAACTCGGTATACCTTTCAGCTTTAAAAACCGATGCGCACTTGCAGGATTTTAAGGAGCTTTCTAAGGGGACTATAGCTCTGTTTTTAGATGATGAATACTTAGACCTTAGTAAAAAGATTAAGGTTTATTATAAAGACAAACTAGTCTATAAAGGTAAACCCAGACTTGACTTACAGAATATTGTTGAGAGTTGCGCCGTATTTGGAGATCCCAATAGGTTGTTCCCAGCAAAGGTAATCGTTGACTTATAGGCGACCTTAGCGGTAATAATTTTGATTTTTTAAACAACTAACATATACAATGAAATCACTAAAATCTAAACTTCTTTTATCTGCAGCGGCAGGCCTCATGCTTTTTTGGGGGAGCTCCTGCCAAAACCAAACGACGAGTCAGTCGTGTGATACTTTCTCAGAACTTCCGGACCCTACTGTTGATACCTTATCGGATTGGTCGGGCGTAAATGAAGGATTAAATGTATCCTTTGTTTCTATTGATAAAAGATTTCCAAAATCAGTAAATCCTGAGTTGACAGCCCAGGAGCAGGAAAGCTTGATCGGATGGAAAGGAGAGACGGTCTCTGCGCAAGTCTTACTGTGGACCACCGAACCTGTAGAATCTGTTGCGGTTACTCTTGGAGAGTTTAAAGGTGACGAAGGGATATTCGATGCTGGTCAGGCGCGCTTTGTTCGCTATGTGATGACCGACGAGTTTGCTGAAGGTTGTGGGTATAGGAAACCTGAAGATTTCAAAGCTTCTTTATCTCCAGATATGCTTGACGATTTAGCGTGCATGGACTTAGAGGCGAATAAGGTACGTCCAGTATGGGTTACTGTAGATATTCCTCGAGATATTAAAGCAGGGAGCTATTCCTCTGTTTTAAAGATCAATGGAAATGGTTTAAAAGAGCAAGAGTTGAGACTCCAACTGGAAGTTTTGAACCAAGAGCTTCCTAAGCCTTCGGAGTGGGGGTTTCATTTGGACCAATGGCAACACCCTTCAGCAGTGGCTAGAGTGGATAGCCTAGATGTTTGGAGCGATGCGCACTTTGATGCTTTAAAACCAGTTATGCAGCTGTTAGCTGATGCTGGGCAGAAGGTTATTACAGCGACTTTAAATAAAGACCCATGGAATGTTCAGACGTTTGATCCTTATGAGGATATGATCATTTGGTATAAAAATGAAGACGGTAGCTGGGAATACGACTATACGGTGTTTGATCGCTGGGTTAGCTTCATGATGGATCTAGGAGTTAAAAAGATGATCAATGCTTATTCTATAGTGCCCTGGAACAATGAGCTGCATTATGTAGATCGCAGTACTAATGAAACGGTTACAGTAGAGGCAGATCCTGGAACTCCAATTTTTGAGGAGATGTGGTCTCCATTTTTGACAGATTTCTCCAAACACCTGGATGAAAAAGGATGGTTGTCCATTACCAATATCGCTATGGATGAAAGGGATAAAGCTTCCATGGATGCAGCTTTTGAGCTGATAAATCGCGTTGCACCTGAGCTAGGCGTTGCTTTTGCAGATAATCAAAAAACTTACCAAAGGTACCCACAGAGTAGAGATGTTAGTGTTTCCGCAAATGATCCTTTTGCACCAGAAGATTTAGCAGATAGACGCGCTAGAGGGGTGAACTCAACATTCTATATTTATTGTGGTAATGGGTTTCCAAATCAGTTTACCTTTTCTGATCCTGCAGAATCAACTTATTTAGGTTGGTATGCACTGGCAGCAAATTTCGATGGTTTTCTACGTTGGTCTTTTAATTCTTGGGTAGAAAATCCGATGTTAGATTCACGTTTTAGAACTTGGCCTGCGGGAGATACCTACACCGTTTATCCAGGCGGTCGTAGCTCCATTAGACACGAAAGAACACGTGAGGGTATTCAGGATTATGAGAAAGCACAGATTGTACTGGCTAAGCTAAAAGAGAAAGGGGATGATGCGAGAATAGATCAGTTTAATCAGGCGATTGAGAAGCTAAGTACTCCTAAGAGAGTCGATGGTTGGAATGCACATTTAAATGCCGCCAAAAAGATGTTGAATGATCTCTCTAGAAACTTGTAATTAGGTTTTTAGGATATAAAAAAACTCTACTTATTTCCCAAGTAGAGTTTTTTTTACGATCTTAACCGATCTTATAAGTGAATGACTTCACCGTAAGCGTCAGCTGTAGCTTCCATCACCGCTTCACTTAAAGTAGGATGTGGATGGATAGCTTTTAGTATTTCATAACCTGTAGTTTCTAATTTTCTAGCTACTACAAGTTCGGCAATCATTTCCGTAACGTTTGCACCAATTAAGTGCGCTCCTAATAACTCACCGTATTTTGCGTCGTAAATAACTTTTACAAAACCATCTTTCGCACCAGCAGCAGCAGCTTTTCCAGATGCAGAGAATGGGAACTTACCCACTTTGATGTCGTAACCAGCTTCCTTAGCTGCTTTTTCTGTATATCCTACAGAAGCAATTTCTGGAGAGCAGTAGGTACATCCTGGGATGTTGTTGTAATCGATAGCTTCAACATCTTTGCCTTTGATTTTCTCTATACAAGTTATTCCCTCAGCTGAAGCAACGTGCGCTAATGCTGGTCCATGAACGATGTCACCGATTGCATATACGCCATCTACGTTAGTGCGGTAAAAGTCGTCTACTACTACACGGCCTTTCTCAGTTTTAACACCTGTTTCTTCAAGTCCTAAATTTTCCGTGTTTGGCGTAATTCCTACAGCGGACAGAACAACTTCCGCAGAGATTTTCTCTTCGCCTTTGGCTGTTTTGATTGTTACAGTACTTTCTTTTCCACTAGTGTCCACAGAGGTTACCTCGGAGCTAGTTAAGATTTTTATTCCTGCTTTTTTAAGAGATTTTTCCAATTGTTTAGAAACATCCTCGTCTTCCACAGGAACAATTCTATCCATATATTCTACAATAGTAACTTCCGTACCTATTGCATTATAGAAGTATGCAAACTCAATTCCAATAGCTCCGGAACCTACAACTACTAGAGATTTCGGTTGGCTAGGTAAGTTCATAGCTTGTCTGTAGCCAATTATCTTCTTACCGTCTTGTGGAAGGTTAGGTAGCTCTCTAGACCGAGCACCTGTTGCTAATATGATATGTTTTGCATTATATTCTTTGTTATTCCCGTCGGCGCCTTTAACTTCAACTTTTTTCCCTTTTTTAAGTTTCGCCTGCCCCATGACGACATCAATCTTGTTCTTTTTCATCAAGAATTGAATGCCCTTGCTCATGCCTTCGGCAACACCACGGCTTCTTTTTATAACGGATGCGAAATCTACTTCTCCACCGCTAACTTTGATGCCATATTCATCTGCATGAT
>DXEZ01000105.1 GCA_019114715.1 Candidatus Sphingobacterium stercoripullorum
AGTACCTAATAAATCGTCAGCACTAACATTAAAATAGGTTGCTAGTTTTTTTAAGTTGTTAGCTGATATAGTGTAAATATCTCTTTCCCAACGTCTTACAGAATCAACACCAACACCTATTTCATCTGCTAGTTTTTGTTGAGACATTTTATTGTTTCTTGCTCGAAGTTCAGCTATCGTTATCATATTTTGACACCCCCTGTCGATTCGTTGTACTCATCATAACATGATTTAAAATCATATTCAAGTGTTTTTATGATTTATTTTCATAATTTAATAGACTTCATTATTTATATAGCATTATATGTGCATTAAAATCATGCTTGTGTTATACTAGGGTCACAGAAAAGGGGGTGAAACAAATGAGTAACTTAGGAGAAAACATAAAAAAACTTAGATTATCTAGGGGTATGACACAACAACAATTAGCTGATGTGGTTAATGTTAAAAGTTATACCACAGTGACAAAGTGGGAAAGTGGCGACAACTCGCCTAGAGGTGGTGAGCTAGTATCTTTAAGTAATCTGTTTAATGTTAGTGTAGATGAATTGCTTGGATTAGAAAGAATTACATTACCATCTAATGAATACAATTACTTTCCGATTGGTGTATCCGCTGGATTGCCCGAAAATATAGAATCAGTAAACGCTGAAAAAATAAACATACCCGATAGCATAATGGGCAAATGGGCAGGACAAAGCGACATAATGATTATGAGGGTAAACGGTCAATCAATGAATAAAACAATTCCAGATCAATCATTAATGGCCGTCAAACCAATTGAGTTATCTAATTTAAAAAATGACGACATAGTTGTTTATAGTGATAACCATGATTATTCAGTCAAACGTTATTACGATGATGTGGAAAACGAAAGAATTATATTCCGCCCACATTCAACTGATCGAATATTTATTGACGATATATATTATTACGACAATCTTGACAGTATAAAAATACATGGGAAAGTTGTTTTATATATCGTCGAATTAGATTAAATCTTAGCGCTAAAATTTAATCAGGGAAGGTTGGCCGCCTTCCCTCTTTTTTTTATAAGGAGAGTGAGAACATGGCAAGTTTTACCAATAGAGGTACAAAGAAAAAACCATCCTGGCAATATGTAGTCAGCGCAAAACCGAAACCGATACGCAAAGGCGGCTTTAAGACAAAAAAAGAAGCTGAAGCTGCCGCCCGTGATGTGGAGGAACAATTACAAAAAGGCATCCATCCGAATTTAAAGAAAGTATATTTTGCGGATTACTTTGAAACGTGGGTAGATTTGTTTAAAAATAATGTGGGAAAGAACACAAAAGAACGCTATTTAAATACCCTTGAAACGCTTAAAGAACACTTTGAAGGGGTTTATATCCAAAACGTAACAAGACAATCCTATCAAGCGTTTTTGAACGAATACGGCAAGACGAGAACAAAGGCAACTGTACAAAAATTAAACAGTCATGTCAGATCGTGTATAAGTGAAGCGATGGAGGAAGGTTTAATTGGGATTGACTTTACAAGGAAAATATCTTTAAGTGGGTTAGAAGGGAAAAAATCACAGGAAAAAGTGCTGCATTATGAGGAAGGAAAAACACTACTCTCTTATCTAATGGATAAAGAAAAGAAATCACAGTCAGATTATTTAATTATCCTCGGTTTAATGTCGGGTATGCGATTTGGTGAAATGGTGGGATTGACCAGGAAAGACTTTGATTTTTTTAATCATACAATCACGATCAATAAAACCTGGGGATATACGAATAAAATGCATGAAGGATTTGGTAACACGAAAAACTATCAGTCACATCGTGTAATTTATATGGACAAGAAAACAATGAAGATTTTTGCTGATTGGTTTGAAAAAGTACCGGATAACATTTTACGTTTGATTTTTTACAGTCCGTCATCTAAATATAAAGTGATTTCAAATGGTGCTGCCAACAAGCAGCTAAAATTCACACTGGATAAACTTGATATTGATACGATCTCTATACACGGTTTAAGACATACGCACGCAAGCATACTGCTTTATGAAGGTGCATCCATCTATTATGTATCAGAACGGCTAGGACACGACAATATAGACACCACATTAAAAGAATACACGCATGTACTCCGGGAATTAAGGCAGCGGGATAACGAGAAAACAAAAAGCATATTGGGTAAAATGTATGTGTAAAAATTACAAAAGGAGATATATAAATGAAAATAATTAAATTAACTAGGGGTAAGAACGCATTGGTGGATAAAGATGTTTTCGAAAGGTTATCAAAGCATAAGTGGTTCTTTGAAGATAGTGGATATCCAATGACAAATATAAAAGAGGACGGAAAATGGAAAAAAGAAAGAATGCATTATTTCATTATGGAAAAAAAGGAAGGTAAAATTATAGATCACATAAACAGAAATAGATTAGATAACAGAAAATCGAATTTGCGATATGCCACTTACTCTGAAAACTTCCATAACGCAGATATCAGCAAAAGAAATACGTCAGGATATAAAGGGGTTCACTGGCATAAGCAAACAGGAAAATGGAGAGCTATGGCAAGTTTAGACGGAAAACAA
>DXEZ01000016.1 GCA_019114715.1 Candidatus Sphingobacterium stercoripullorum
AATTTTTCCTCTTTAGAAGACACTTGAGTTTTGGTATAATCAAGGTAACATGGTGTTTAACTTTTGAGAGCGTAAAATAGTTTGTGTAAATTAGGGTATTGAAAAAGGAAGACCTTATTCGTATGATTAAAGCGACTAAACCAAATCAAACGGAGGTCTTACCTATGAATCAGTTTAACAAAGAAATCGCTCAAGCACTACTAGAAAATACCAATTTAACAGAAGTTTTTCGCAATCAACTTGAAAGTACAATGAATTCTCTTTTAGAAAGCGAACTTACTGCTATTTTAGGATATGATCCTTATGTGCGCTTTAATAACGGAAACTATCACAATGGCGATTACACCAGACGACTAGACACACAGTTTGGTCAAATCAATGTCCGTGTCCCTAGGGACAGAAAAGGAGAGTTTCATCAATTGTTGATTCCTCCATACACTCATCGTATTGATAGTTTAGAAACAACCATCATTCAGCTCTATGAAAAAGGCATTACCACTAGAGAAATTGCTGATTTAATTGAAAAAATGTATGGCTCACATTATAGTCCAACTACTATTTCTAACATCACCAAAATGGTGGACGAACAAGTGACTGCTTTTCATTCTCGTCCTATTTTTCATTCGCAATATGTTTGTCTATTTCTAGACGCGACGTATATTCCGTTAAGACGTGATGCTGTTCAAAAAGAAGCAGTACACATTGCCTTAGGAATTACTTCTTCTGGTGAGAAAGAAATTTTGGACTATCTTATTGCCCCACAGGAATCAGATATTGCATGGTCAGAGTTGCTAGGTAGTCTTATTTCTCGGGGCTTAACTGACATCCAACTCATTGTTGCCGATGGCATGACTGCTATTCAAAATACCTGCGAAAGAAATTACCCTCAGGCAAAATTTCAACGTTGCCTAGTGCACATTAATCGAAACATTATGGGAAAAGTTCGTATTTCTGATCGTCAAGAAGTAGCCAGTGATTTCAAAAAAATTCATCACGCCAGTACTACTCAAGAAGGTAAAGAAATGATTCAAACTTTTATTGACAAGTGGCAGAAACGTTATCCCAGGATGACCCATTCTCTTCAAGAGACCGAAAATCTCTTGACCTTCACTCAATTTCCTAAAGGGTTCTGTTGCGAAGTTTGAAAATCAAACGCGCCCTCTCTGAACTCCAAATATCTTAGGCTGGTATTCCCATTAATACCTTGATTTCAGTACAGACCGAAAACCCGAAGAGAGTGCCTTCTTTTCGGGTTTTCTTATATAATCCTCGAATGGCTTCCATGCCTTTAATCGTGGGTGAGGCAGTGCGTAAACTTCGATAGAATTTATTGCGTCTCTTTACTGGACGATGGTCTTGTTCAATCAAATTATTCAGGTATTTAATGGTACGATGTTCTGTCCCTTGATAAAAGCCGTATTCTTTTAGTTTCTTAAAGGCACTTGTAATAGAGGGGGCTTTATCTGTGACTACAACCTTCGGTTCATCAAACTGCTTCACTAACCGCTTAAGAAAAGCATAGGCTGCTTGTGTGTCCCGTTTTTTACGTAACCAAATATCCAAGGTTAAACCATCTGCATCGATGGCTCGATACAAATAATGCCATTTTCCTTTAATTTTGATGTACGTTTCATCCATTTTCCATGAATAAAAGGATTTTTTATTTTTCTTTTTCCAAATTTGATAGAGTAGTTTGCCATATTCTTGCACCCAACGATAAATCGTCGTATGAGAAACGTTAATGCCACGATCATATAAGATTTCTTGAACTTCACGATAGCTAAGGTTATAACGAAGATAGTAGCCCACGGCTACAATAATCACATCCTGCTGAAATTGCTTTCCTTTAAAATGATTCATCGTCATTCCTCCTGCTATCTTTTTCTATTATTCTACCTTATTTGATAGTAGATTTAAAACTTTGCAACAGAACCATTTAAAATAAAAGATTTAGTCGAATTCTCTTTTAACGGTTCTAAAAGGTTTGGGACTATTATCATAGTCGATGCTTTTGGAACTTTTAGGCAATCTGATGAAGTGTCTTACGATATTATCGATTTAGACAGAATGGTGATGTGTAAGCACGTAGTAGAGTCGGATATTTTCCCACCAGATTCGCAAGTTTTAAAGGAACTTTTAGCAACTAAAGAAATACCCTTAGACATGCGTGAGTGGTTAAATCAATAATCTAACAAGCCCCAATAGTAGGGGCTTTTCGTATGCTCGGTAACCTGACTTCCTTTCTAAAAATCTGATAAAATGTAGCTTTTTGCCCCGCCTCTGAGAGAGGGCTACTTTTACTCTGGCAAGATTAGCAAGTGTGTCCACACTTGCAAAAATAAAAAGCAAAAAAGCCTATTTGTAGGGCACCCCCACAAACAGACTTTTGACTTTTTACACTTTGGGGAAATCCCCAATCCCCTAATTTGCACTTCGTGCATTTTTCAAAATTTACAGTTCTGTTTTTAAGAGGGGTTTGGGGTATACCCCAAGAAAATATTTTATCAGCATGTGGGGAACTTACTAGTAAGTTGTCGACCACGTGCTAATCTTGCCGGAGTGAAAGATTATGATAAAATATAAAATAGCACAAGTGGTAAACTTACTGGTAAGTTGTCACACACTTGCTACGCTTGCCAGATGGAAACAAGGAGGTAAAGAAGATGTATGAAGCAGCAGGTATCGGAAAAACAATGTTGGAGGTTTCTAAAGAGTTAGGTGTATCTAAAGATGTGGTAAAATACCACCAACGAAAAATGAATTCTAACGAAACTTTCAAAGCAGGTGGAAAAATATATATCACACCTGCAGGAGAGGAAAAAATCAAAAATGGTTTGCGAAAAGATAAAGAGTTTTACTCTGTCACATTTGAGAGCAAACTAATCAGTCAAATAGACAAACTGAACTCTAATCAATGGCATCACGAATGGAAGTTGG
>DXEZ01000106.1 GCA_019114715.1 Candidatus Sphingobacterium stercoripullorum
TTTGGAAAAAAACGATTGAACAAATAACCATTACCAATACCTATTAGCGACCCAAGTAGGACGCCAAAGAAGATGTCTAAGGGGTAATGGACCCCGACATACACTTGAGATATGCTTATGGATGCCGCCCAAAATAAAGCTAGGTACCTGGTAGGTCTCCACCGCTTGCTAAATAGCATGATCCAAAATACCGCCATGGCGAAATGGTTGGTTGCATGGGAAGAAGTGAAGCTATAGCCTGAGCCGCAATTTGCCCTGAGAATAACGTGTTCTTTGAACTCTAAGTCATTACAAGGTCTGACGCGCTCGACGTTTTTCTTGATTAAATGAGAGGAAGTGATATCCGAAACACCAAAGTTAAAAAGCGTCATAGCCACAATTAGAATCCCCATTTTGCCGTATGTTCGAATAAAAAATATTATTAAGAACAAGTACAAAGGAGCCCAGGTATAGGGATTGCGTAATATCGGGAGTAACCAATCAAAAAACGGATTACTCCACCCGTTATTTATTCCGAGGAATAGTTCTTTATCAAACTCAATGATTTGCTCTAACATATGTCACACTGGATTGTAAATGTTTATTAAAACAGTTGTAATTTTTGCTTATTATCGTCATTATGACGTATAAGTGAGTTTATTTGCAACAAAGGTAGACCAAATTTTTAAAAAATGCTACAAATATTGAGCAATCCATATTTAAAGCATTAAATTTACGAGGTCTATTTTTATCTATAAATTTGATACATGACTTTAATTAAATCAATTTCAGGAATTCGAGGAACAATTGGTGGGAGAGCTGGGGATGCTTTAACACCATTAGATGTTGTAAAGTTTACTGCAGCTTACGGGCAAATCGTATTATCAAAATCTACCAGTAAAAAGATTGTTGTTGGTAGAGACGCTAGGCTTTCAGGCCCAATGATTAGAGACCTTGTGGTAGGTACACTACAGTCCATTGGTGCTGAAGTGGTAGATTTAGGTCTATCTACCACCCCGACGGTAGAGATTGCTGTTCCTTTAGAATCTGCAGCAGGGGGAATAATTCTTACTGCATCCCATAACCCAGGGCAATGGAACGCACTAAAACTCTTAAATGACCAAGGAGAGTTTATTTCTGATGAGGAGGGTAAGAAAGTGTTGAGTTTAGCCGAAGATTTAGATTTTGATTTCGCTACAGTTGAGAACATGGGTCAGGTAATTCATAACGATGAATACTTGCAAACCCATATACAAGAAGTCTTAAACTTAGAGTATGTGGATGCAGAAGCAATAAAGAAGGCTAACTTTAAAGTGGCTGTAGATGCGGTAAATAGTTCGGGTGGAATTTATATCCCTGAGTTATTAAAAGCGCTAGGAGTAGAAGTAATATATAAAGTTAATTGTGAGCCTACCGGTCATTTTGCCCACAACCCAGAGCCATTAAAGGAGAACTTAACAGATTTATCGAAAACAGTATTAGAAAATAAAGCTGATTTAGGAATTGCTGTGGATCCAGATGTAGACCGCTTGGTTTTCATGATGGAAAATGGTGATTTATTTGGCGAAGAGTATACTTTGGTAGCCGTAGCTGATTATATCCTTTCTCGAGAGAAAGGCAATACTGTTTCAAATTTATCTTCCACTAGAGCTCTAAGAGATGTTACAGAAAAACACGGAGGTACCTATTATGCTGCTGCGGTAGGAGAGGTGAACGTGGTAACCAAGATGAAAGAGGTTAATGCAGTGATCGGAGGTGAGGGAAATGGTGGAATAATTTATCCTAAATCACACTACGGACGGGACGCCCTAGTCGGAGTTGCTTTATTTTTGACACACTTAGCAAAATTAAATAAGACGATTTCGGAGTATAGAGCAGAATTACCTAACTATTTCATGTCTAAAAATAAAATAGAGCTTACTCCAGGCTTAGACATAGATGGCTTGTTATCAAAAATGCAAGAACGCTATAAAAATGAAGATCATAGTACGGTTGATGGATTGAAGATCGACTTTCCAGAGCAGTGGGTTCATTTGAGGAAATCAAACACAGAGCCAATTATACGTATATATTCAGAAGGAAAGTCTCTAGAGGAGGCCGAGGGAATTGCTCAGAAAATAATTGATGAGATAAAGAATATCATTGGTTAAACCAGAAAAACCCTATTTCAAATAAATCAGCTCGTTTTAATAAGAATAAAAACGAGCTGTTTTGTTATCGTTTCCGGTTTTTAAATCCGAGGCATATAATATGTTCTGTGTTTTACTCCTTTTTATTTGGTGTCTCTTTTACCAAAGATTGAAAGCTTTAAATACTTGCCAGGGTTTTCGCTCAAATCTTCGATTAGTGTGTTTAAGCGAGCTGATGTGTTGCTAAGATTATTGTAAAGCTGATCGTCATTCAGAAGTAGCCCTAAAGAACCTTCGCCGCTATTGATTTTACGCGTTATCTCCTCGACTTGTGATAAGGTCATTTGGGCATTATCGATCGTTCCCTTTAAGTCAGCATGTGCGAGGCTGTCGGTGAAGTTGTCTAAGTTGTCTAATATAGAATTGAGCTTACCTCCATTGTTTTTTAAATTCGTTGTAATGGATTCTACATTAACCATGATATTAGCTAGTCTGAGCCTTTCAGATCCTACCAGTTCCTCCACCTCCTGGGTAATGGCTTCCATATTTTCGAGCGAGCCGCTAATACTTGTTAAACTGCTTTTAAATTTATCCTGAAACTCATCATCCAGCGCCGCATTGACAGTCGAAAGGACAGAATCAAGTTTAACGACTAAGTTTTCAATTTTAATTTGTAGTGGCTCGACTTTCTCTAGTAAATTGGCCTGTACATCGGATAAGAGAGGGTCTCCACTTTTGGCTAGCGTAGTGCTAGATCCTAGTTCAAAAACTATGGCCTTGCTCCCCAGTAAGTCTGCGCTAATGATTCTAGCAACCGTGTTGGAGGGGATGTCTAAATCGCTTTTTATCTTAAACTCAGTTCTTATTTTTCCATTTTCCATCAAGGTCATCTTAGAAACTCTTCCTATTTGATACCCATTAACGAGCACCGGCTTGGACAAGCTTAATCCTTCGACGTTATCGTAGTCTGTGTAAAAGATGTTGTCGCTCGAGAATACATCGTTCCCTTTTAGGAAGTTGTAACCAATGATTAGTATAGCGATTGCGACTGCTGAAAGAATACCTACTTTCGTTTCATTCTTAATTTTCAAAGCTTTATAGTTTATTAAAGTTTAACTATTGTAATATAGGAATTATATTAATACCGCTTAACTTTCCACTGCTTTTTTATAATTTACAATAGCATCGTATAAATTCTGAACAATCTGATTCTGGCCATAGCTTGAGAGCATAAATTTCTCTTCATCGGGGTTGCTGATAAACCCAATTTCAGTCAGTACAGCTGGCATACCTGCAGTTGCAAGCACGGCGAGAGACTGCTCTTTAACGCCTCTATTTACGCGTGCGGATCTTGAGAACTCTTTTTGCATTAAGCTAGCAAGGCGTATGCTTTGGTCCCTATGGTCTCTTTGCATGAGTGAAAACACAATTAGCGTAGAAGGGTCCTTAGGGTCAAAGTTGTAGTTTTCTTCGTAATCGTCCTCAAGTAGAATGGATGCGTTTTCTCGCATAGCCACTTCTTGTTCTTCTAGGCGGTTAAAACCACAAACTAAGGTCTCGGTCCCTTGCGCTGCTCTTCGCCTAAAAGAGTTGCAGTGTACCGATATAAATAAGTCTGCATTTTGTTTGTTAGCAATTGCTGGTCTGGCATATAAATCTTTAAACACATCTGTTGTTCGAGTATAAACCACTTTTACTCCAGGCAATTCCTTTTCTATTTTCTCTCCTAAGCGCAATACAACACGTAAAGCTACGTCTTTTTCTGAAGACCTCGAGCCCCTTGCACCGGGGTCATGCCCACCGTGTCCTGCGTCTAAACAAATGGTTTTTACACGCATCATTGAACTCGATTTTTTCAAAAGAAGGTTTGCAGCTGTGTTTTTGGGAGCTAGACCTAAAGCTAGTAAGCCCAAAAGACCTAATAATTCTTTGCGTGTATACTTCTTTTCTTTGTCTATATGTCTTGTTTCAAGCATTTTCACCTAGTATATATTTTACGCTTTTTATTTGTTAAACAATTTTAACATTCAAAATTGAATAAAGCATACTTTTCAAATCTTTTTTAACTATTTTTGCTTCCAAATGGTTTTAGGGAAGTCATAGCACAAAAATAAGATTCGTATTTAATTTTGAAGGCTTTAATATATAATTTATTTTTTTTTACCTTGTTTCTATCCTGTGGATTTTACGCCAAAAGTCAGGTTATTTCGCCTTCCGACACATCTTCCTCAACCTTCATCAAGAACGATACCACATTAAACGACTCTACAGTTAGAGCTAGCGATACTACAAATAATCACTTGCAGGAGACTACCGGACAAGATACGGTTAATATGAAGAATGAGAGTGGTTTAGAAACGGTAGTAACAATTGTGGCCAATGATTCTTCGAAAAATGAGGTAAACAAAAATATTACACATCTTTACGGTGGTGCGAAAGTTAAATACGGTGAGTTTGAGCTCGCAGCTGATTATATACGTTTAGATAGAAACAAAAATCAGGTGTTTGCCAGTGGTATAATCGATCATAACGAAAAATACGTTGGACGGCCTGTTATCATATTTCCAAACGAACCTCCAGTCGCAGTAGACTCGGTACTGTATAACTACGAGCATAAAGTTCCCAAAACCTGGGGGGTTATGACCGAGGTGGACGGTGGCTTTATTCAGGCGCAGGTTCTACGTAGTAATATTTACGATGAGATGTCTTTTTATCAAGGACTCTACAGTACTTGCGATCTTCCACAACCCCATACGCACTTTGGTATTTATATTACCAAAGGGCTAGTTACAAAAAATCGAATCGTAGCAGGGCCTTCGTATTTAGTGGTCGAAAATATTCCTATTAAGTTTATTGGGATACCTTTTGGTTTTTTCCCAAAGCAAGATAAAAAAGCCTCAGGGTTTTTATTCCCCTCATTTGGAGAGGATGCCTCTAGAGGGTTCTCTATGAGAGATCTTGGTTGGTACTTGACATTTAACGATTATTGGGATTCTGAAATTCGGGGAAGCCTATATTCCAAGGGGTCTTGGGAAACCTCCGTTAGAACGCAATATCTGGTGAATTATAAGTATAACGGTAGCTTTAATATTAGATATGCGTCGACTAAAACAGGAGTCGAGGGTACAGATAATTACGGCACTAATAAAGACTTTAACGTCACATGGACCCACAGTCAAAGGCAAGAAGCTAATCCAGGGACATCCTTTTCGGCATCAGTAAACTTTGGAACGGGATCTTATTTTCAAAACACGGGAGCGAATAGCACTTACGACTATAACCAATTGGTACGAAATGACATGTCATCGTCTATTAGCTACGGGAAAGTATTTGCAGATGGGAAAGTGAACTTCACTTCATCGATGAGTCACAGGCAAAGCATTACAACGGGAAAAGTAGACTTAGAGCTGCCTTCCTTTAGTTTGAACGTTTCTAGCTTTCAACCTTTTCGTGCTAAGGAACCATCGGGGGATGAGAAGTGGTACGAAAGAATTACAGTGGGCTACAGCTTGCAAGGTAGGAATAGTATTTCTGCAGGAGACTCTGTGCTCTTTAAAAAAGAATCTCTAAATAAATTTTCTAATGGGTTTCAGCACAATATTCCCATTAGCTTGAGTTTAAATGCACTGAAGCACTTTCAGTTTAGTACTTCGGTGAATTATACCGAGCGGTGGTATTTTCAATCCGTTAGAAACTATCTGGAGAACACGGTCGAAGGGTATGAAAACCGAATGGATACCGTTTCAGGCTTTAAACGAGCATACGATTATTCTATGTCTGCGGGCTTATCGACAAAAATATACGGACACTTTAAAAAAGGAATCGGAAACATCCAAGAGATGCGTCACGTGATGACTCCATCTATTAATATCAATTACAGACCCGATTTTTCAGATCCGAGATTTGGTTTTTATCGTAATTACCAAGACGAAAATGGTATAATGAGTAAGTATTCTATTTTTCAAAATGGTATTTATGGGTCTCCAGGAGCGGGGAAGTCCATGGGAATTGGCTTCTCACTGGATAACAACCTAGAGGCCAAAGTGAATAGCAGTAGCGACACTACCGGATCGGGAGTGAAAAAGATACCTATCCTGCAGGGGCTGAACTTTAGTGGAAACTATAATTTTGTCGCCGACTCCATGAAGCTCTCGAATATTAACTTCTCAGGAAGAACTTCCCTTTTTGATAAGAAAATCAATTTAAACTTCAATGGTACTTTTGACCCTTATGCTTTGGATGACCAAGGGAGGAGAATCGATAGGTACATCATTAAAGATGGAAAGCTAGCGCGCTTGACGAATTTTGGACTTTCTTTTGACTATAGCTTTAATCCAGATGCGTCAAGTAATCGGAGTAATAACTTGGATTCTTTGGATAGCCAGATGAGAGGGAATATGTCGCCAGAACAAGCAGAGGCCCTATCCCGGATAAGTGCCGACCCGAATGCATTTGTCGACTTTAACATACCTTGGAACCTTGCCGGATCATTTAGTTTTCAGTACTCTAAAACAGGGCTGCAAACCAATATTACAAGTACGGTGATGCTTCATGGAGATGTGAACGTTACCCCAAAGTGGAAGGTGCAATTTAATACGGGTTATGACTTCCGGCGAAAGGAAGTTTCTTTGACCCAGTTTAATATCTATAGGGATTTACACTGCTGGGACCTTTCGGTGGGGTGGACTCCCTTTGGGCAATATAAATCTTATAATATTACCATCCGAGCCAAGGCATCTGTACTGCAAGACTTGAAATTGTCGAAAAGAAATAGTCACTTTAGATACTAAAATCAGTCTAATGAAAGCAGAGATTATAACCATAGGGGATGAAATTCTTCTTGGACAAATAGTTGATACCAATTCAGCTTTTATAGCAAACGAGCTTTTTCAGAATAATGTGTCAGTGAACACGATTAGTTCCATAGCCGATACTAGGGAAGCTTTGCTTGAAGCTCTCAAGCGGGCAAGCATGCGCTCAGACCTTGTGATAATAACGGGCGGGTTAGGGCCCACTAATGACGACGTTACAAAAAAAACTGCGGCAGAATTTTTTCACGTGGACTTAATTCGATCACCTGAGGTTTTTCAGCACGTTGAGAACATATTCTTAAAGCGTAAAAATCAACCCATGCTTTCTGTTAATTTAGCACAAGCCGACATCCTTGAGAATTCGGAAGTACTTTTTAATGACGTTGGCACCGCCCCAGGTATGTGGGTGAGTCACAATGGGGTGAATTACGCCTTTTTGCCAGGAGTTCCTTTTGAAATGCGATTCTTAATTAAAGAGCGTGTAATTCCAAAAATAAGAGAGATGGGGAGTTATGTCTCTTTATCCAACCGTTATATCTTAACGGTAGGAATTGGAGAGTCGTTTTTAGCTAAAAGTATTGAAGATATAGAAAATAATCTCCCAGAAGACATGCAGCTAGCCTACTTACCTGCTATTAATCAGGTGCTACTGAGACTTTCTGCGCGTGGAGAAAACAAGGAGGATACAATAGCGGCTTTAGAAAAGGTTGAAGCAGAGATTGTCAAGCGGGTTGAAAAGCATGTAGTTGCTCAAAAAGATATAAGCATAGAGTCGGTTATTCTAAATATTTGCCTTGAAAGAGGTAAAACTATTGTAACGGCAGAGAGTTGTACTGGAGGAAGCATAGCATCGAGGCTTACCTCTGTTCCGGGGTATAGTGCTGTATTTCTTGGAAGCGTTGTTGCATATGATAATGCCGTTAAAACGTCGTTTTTAGGGGTTCCTGTAGAGCATATTAAAAAATATGGAGCAGTTAGCGATGAGGTTGTGACGGCTATGGCGGTAGGCGGACGAAGTAGGATGAATGCCGATTATTGCCTGGCAACAAGCGGAATAGCAGGGCCAGGAGGCGGTAGCCAAGAGAAACCAGTTGGGACAGTTTGGGTGGCACTTGCAGGACCAAATGGCACAAAATCTAAAGTTTTCCATTTTCATAACGATAGGTTAATAAATATAGAACGAAGTGTCCAGCAAGCATTTTATATGCTTTGGAAGGAATTAGTAGGCCAATCTCATGGTTAAGATAAAAATAAGGCAAGCCTTTAAAAGGCTTTGATAAGGCTAAGAACACGAAATTATATTTCGAAAGATCGATTTTATTAAAAATTTTGTTTTAAAAGGGAAGATTGATTATATTAATTTTTAACTTAGTATTCTGAATTTGAACACTAATAGTATGGCTATATATCAAGTAACCCTCCCGAAAATGGGGGAAAGCGTATTGGAAGCAACAGTGACGGCTTGGGTGGTTTCGGAAGGAGATCGAGTCAAGGAAGATGATTCTTTGGTAGAGATTGCAACAGACAAAGTTGATTCTGATGTTCCTTCGCCCGTTAGTGGGGTAGTGAAGAAAATTTTATTTCAAGAAGGAGATGTTGTTCAAGTAGGGGAGACTCTGATTGAAATTGAGGTAGAGGGCGAAGATGTAGGGGGTTCATCTCCCTTGGATTCTATTGCTATAGCAAGCAATCAGGAAGATCAAGAAGAAAATCTGCCTGAAGAAGAGAGCAGTGGTTTAGAAGAGGAAGTCATCATTGATGATCTCCCAGGTTTGGATCAGCTTGCTATGGCAGAAGTTGAAGATGGGCAAGACCAATTCTCTTCAGATAGATTTTATTCTCCGCTTGTAAAAAGTATTGCAAAAGAGGAAGGCATAAGTGCTGCTGAACTAGACAGGATTAAAGGAAGTGGAGTAGAAGGCCGCTTAACTAAAAATGATATATTAAGTTATCTGGAAAATAAATCCAGTAAACCAGCAGATCCTAGAGGAGTGATTGAGCGTAATAATCCTGAAAAGGAGCTTGAAAGATCCCATAAACCACCAGTTAAAGACAGTTCAGTCGCCGCAGTTAGTGCCTCCAGTGGAGATGAGATCATTGAAATGGATAGAATGCGCCGTTTGATTGCTGATCATATGGTTCATAGTGTTCAAACTTCACCTCATGTTGCTTCATTTGTAGAGGCCGATGTTACTAGTTTAGTAAACTGGAGAAATGAAGTAAAAGAGGAGTTTAAAAAACGTGAAGGTGAGAACATTACTTTTACGCCCATTTTTATTGAAGCAATCAGTAAAGCACTGAGAGACTATCCGCTAATCAATGTTTCGGTGGATGGCTACAAAATCATAAAGAAAAAGTCTATAAATATTGGTATGGCAACGGCATTGCCTTCTGGAAACCTAATTGTTCCAGTAATTCATAATGCAGACCAGCTGAGCTTAGTGGGTTTGACACGTGCTGTGAATAGCTTATCGAGTCGTGCTCGCGAAAATAAGCTTACGCCCGATGAAATTTCAGGTGGTACATTTACTTTTACCAACATAGGGGCATTTGGAAATATAATGGGAGTGCCCATCATTAATCAACCACAAGCAGCAATCTTAGCAGTGGGTACTATTAAAAAGAAGCCTGCAGTGATTGAAACGCCTGAAGGGGATTTTATTGGGATTAGACATATGGTATACTTGTCTCTGTCTTATGATCACCGTGTAATTGACGGTGCTTTAGGAGGAATGTTTTTAAAACGGGTAGGTGAGTATTTGGAAAACTGGAATACTGCGCGGGAAATTTGATGTTTTGAAGGGTGGGTGATTTTTGATCAGGAGTTTAAACAGCGATAAGAAACTGCGTGATTAAATGCTTCTTTAAACCATTGCCACTACAACACTCACTAAGAAAATAATATGCAAAATGTACGAGCCGGAAGGAGCTGAAAAGTGTTTCTTCCGGT
>DXEZ01000107.1 GCA_019114715.1 Candidatus Sphingobacterium stercoripullorum
GGCCAAATGACGTGAAGTTAGCGGAGAATTTAGGAGCTAAAGCGATCTGGTTAAAGGCAAATGATTTAGGCAGTGATGAGGGCTTGCAATTTCAAGAAGACTCAATAGCTTTGGAAACCACTAGCTGGAAGAAGGTGTATGAGTTCTTAAAATACAATAGCAGGAGAGGGAGTCTTGTAAGAAATACTGAGGAAACGAAAATCGATATAACCTTGAACTTGGACGGAAATGGTAAGTCTGAAGTGAATACGGGCCTACCGTTTTTCGACCATATGCTAGATCAAATAGCTCGACATGGAGCGCTGGATTTGAATATCCATGTTAAAGGCGACCTGCATGTGGACGAGCACCATACGATTGAGGATACAGGGATTGCCCTTGGTGAATTGTTTAAAGAGGTGTTAGGAGATAAATTAGGTATTGAGCGTTATGGCTTTACCTTGCCTATGGACGATTGTCTTGCTCAGGTGGCATTAGACTTTGGCGGTAGAAACTGGATTGTCTGGGATGCCGAGTTTAAAAGAGAAAAAGTGGGAGAGTTGCCTACCGAGATGTTTTTCCATTTCTTTAAATCTTTCTCAGATGGAGCACGGTGTAATTTAAACATTAAAGCTGAAGGGGACAACGAACATCATAAAATTGAGTCGATCTTTAAGGCATTTGCTAAAGCTATTCGTCAGGCCGTCAGGAGAGATATTAATTACATGCAGCTCCCTAGTACCAAAGGGTTATTATAAATAAAATTCAATGATAGGAATCGTAGATTACGGTGCAGGGAATATTTTTTCTTTGCAATCTGCTATAAAAAGAAATCGCATAAGTTGCGGAATTATCCAGCGTCCAGAAGATTTTCAGCTGTATACCAGCTTTATTGTTCCAGGCGTAGGCCATGCTAGGCATGCCATGGAACAACTGGAATCTAGGGGCTTGTTACATGAGCTTAAAGCAACTACGAAACCTGTTTTAGGAGTTTGCTTAGGGATGCAACTATTGACATTGTTTTCCGAAGAATCCTCTTCCAATCTATTGGGGCATATTCCATTAAACACTTTAGGATTCAAAGGGAAGATCAAAAGGAAAGTTCCTCACATGGGGTGGAATATTGTTGATCAGAAAAAATCAAGTCAACTTTTTAAGGATGTGCCTAATAATTCTTACTTTTACTTTGTGCATTCATATTTTGTAGAGGTCCATGAATCCTATACTACGAGTATTTCAGAACATGAAGTTGAGTTTTCATCTTCTATCGAAAAAGATAATTTTTTCGGAGTGCAATTTCATCCAGAGAAATCAGGAGCTTTAGGAGAACAATTGTTAGTTAATTTTTCAAAATTATAAAACGTTAACCATTTTTTAGATATGTATATTATACCCGCAATTGATGTATTAGACCGTAAGGTTGTCCGTTTGAGGGAAGGAGATTACAATCAAGTGACCCACTATGAAGTGTCTCTACAGGAACAGATCGAAAGATATTATGCCAACGGTACTGAAATTGTACATATCATTGATTTGAACGGTGCAAAAGGTGACTTCACCAATCAACCGTACTTATTTGATATCATTCAGAAGACTGAAATGAAGGTGCAATACGGTGGTGGAGTACGTAGTATTGAAACCGTCAAAGAATTGATTGACGCAGGTGTCTACCGAGTAATTGTAGGCACACAGGCAATTACCAACCCAAGTTTCTTAGAAGAATTAAGCAAGCTTAATGAGGGCAGAGTGAAGTATGCAGATCATATTGTTATTGCTATTGATGTACTAGATGAGGTTATTAAGTACTCAGGATGGCAAGAAAGCTCACCAATTAAGCTAATGGAGTACATCGATAAATGTTTAGGATTAGGCTTTTATAGATTCCTATGTACAGATATTAGTAAAGATGGTAAGCTGGGTGGTGCTGGTGTAGAGTTGTATAAGAAGCTTTTGGATTACAGTCCTATTATTAAGCTGATTGGCTCAGGAGGTATCAGCTCAATGGACGATATCAAGGAACTTAATACCTTAAAAAGAATGGAGTCTTGTGTTGTTGGAAAAGCAATCTACGAAGATAAAATTTCTATTGACGAGATCAAGCGGTGGAATTTAAATACCTTGACTAGTTTATAGGTATGTTGACTAAAAGAATTATTCCCTGTTTAGATGTTCAGGATGGAAGAACCGTTAAGGGCGTTAACTTTGTAGAATTGAAGGACGCAGGTGATCCCGTTGAGTTAGCCGCTCAATATGCAGAACAAGGAGCAGATGAGCTGGTGCTTTTAGATATTTCCGCGACCTATGAAAACCGAAAAACCAGATTAGACCTGGTAAAAGAAATTGCTAGACAAATTAATATTCCCTTTACCATTGGTGGTGGTATCGGTGAATTAGCAGATGCGGAGGCCCTGCTTCAAGCGGGGGCAGATAAGGTATCTATCAATTCAGCGGCCTATAAAAACCCAGGTCTTATTGATGAGCTGGCTAGACAGTTTGGAAGTCAGTTTGTAGTTGTGGCTATAGATACTAAAAATTTCGAAGGCGTCCCCACTGTTTACTTAAGAGGAGGTAGGGATAAAACAGATTCGCATACATTTGATTGGGCCCGCCAGGCTCAAGAACGCGGAGCTGGTGAAATACTGCTTACCTCTATGGATTTTGACGGCACCAAAAAAGGATTCGACATAGCCACCTTAGCTGAGTTGAATGAAAAATTAGAAATACCAATTATTGCTTCTGGCGGTGCGGGCAATATAGAACACTTTATTGACGTTTTTAAAAAAGCGCAGGTTGATGGGGCGCTAGCTGCCTCTGTTTTTCATTACGGCGAGATTTTAATTCCCGAACTCAAAAAATCAATGCACCAAAATGGCTTGCCAGTTAGAATATAATTTATAATGATAGATTTCGAAAAAAGCAACGGTTTGATTCCAGTAGTAATTCAAGATGCGCAAACATTGGAAGTTTTGATGTTGGGCTACATGAATGAAGAGGCCTGGAAGAAAACTACTGAAGAAAAGAAGGTTACCTTTTACTCACGAAGTAAGCAAAGGCTGTGGACAAAGGGAGAGGAAAGTGGAAACTTCTTACATATGGTCGATTATAAGGTTGATTGCGATAAGGATACGCTCCTTATTTTTGTACATCCTGAAGGGCCAACCTGCCATCAAGGTACTCGTAGTTGCTTTGACACTCCATACAATCAAAACTTCATCTTTGAATTGGAGCGGATCATTCAAAATCGTATCGATTTTCCGAGTGAAGAGTCCTATGTCAATAGGTTGCGTTCAAGAGGAATTAATAAAGTAGCACAAAAGGTAGGAGAAGAAGCTACTGAGGTAATTATTGCTGCTTTAAATGAGACTGAAAAGGACTTCATCAATGAAACCTCTGACCTGCTATTTCACTTGATAGTGTTGATCAAGGAGAAGAAGCTATCTATTAAAGATATTGCTATCAACCTTTCAAACCGTCATCAATAATAGCTTAGATTATCCCAATTTTGTCAAATTCCCATTCTGATCTAATGTCTGTTGTTTATTTTTACTTTCTTGAGGTATGGAAGTAAATTTAAAAGCTACACTAGTCGGTCATAGAAACCCAATTTATACTTTAGAGAGTAGTTACGATTCCCGCTATTTATTTACAGGTGGGAACGATAAGGGAGTTGTTGAATGGGATTTAGAAACTTTTGAATTTAAGCGGATTTTGGTCCCAGTTCCGGCCTCAATTTATGCCTTACATCAAATTCCAAACACCAAGCTATTAGCTGTAGGTTTACGCTCGGGCGAGGTGTTTATAGTTGATATAGACAGTCAGAAAATACTACATAGACTTAAGGGATGTGATGGTGGTGGAGTTTTCAACATCAAGACTCACCTGGGGCAAAACTTGTTGATTACATCCAATGAGCAGGGGGAGGTGCTATTTTGGTCTTTAAAGGATTTTTCATTAGTCAATAAACTCAGCCTTACCGATACCACAGTACGTGTTATTGCTATGAAGCAAGACGAAGAGCTAGCGGCTTTCGGCGATAAAAATGGAGAGATCCATCTCTATGAGACCGAAAATTGGGAGCTTAAAGCAAGGCGTAAAATCCACGACCTATCTGTTACTAGTATGCTTTTTGAAGGCGGTACCTTATTTACTGGTGGTAGAGATGCCAAGATGCACCGTTTAGAGACGGGCCACTTGGAACCCATTCAGAGTATTGTTCCCCATATGTTTACAGTGTACGGTATCGCAAAACATCCTCACGCTCCGTTCTTAGTAACGGTAAGTAGAGATAAAACTACGAAGATTTGGGATATGGAAAAGCTTTCGTTGCTCCGGAATATTTCTAGAGATAGGAAGTTTGATGCGCATCTACTATCCATTAACGCCTGTTTATGGATCGATTACAAGAATTATATTGTCTCTATAGCCGACGATAGGTTGGTTAAAGTCTGGGAGGTTGTATAGTCGTTTAAAAGCCTGCTGGATGCCTTAACAGTTTTTAAGGAGAATTTAAGGTATAAAAAATGGAGTTGAATACTCCTCAACTCCAAATA
>DXEZ01000108.1 GCA_019114715.1 Candidatus Sphingobacterium stercoripullorum
CCAGCAAACTTCCTAGATGTTGGTGGTACAGCAAATGCTGAAACTGTTAAAGCTGGTTTTAACATCATCCTAAAAGATCCAAACGTTAAAGCTATATTGATTAATATTTTTGGAGGTATTGTTCGTTGTGACCGAGTAGCACAAGGAGTAATCGATGCTTACAAAGAAATTGGCGACATTCCAGTTCCAATTATTGTAAGACTTCAAGGTACTAACGCAGAAGAAGCTAAAAAGCTAATTGACGAGTCGGGATTAGAAGTATTCTCAGCAATACTTTTAAAAGAGGCTGCAGAGTTAGTTACTAAAGTATTAAAAGACTAATACTATTTAAAAGGCTTTTTATTGTGCCGTAATCTCATTAGTGTTTCACTCTTGAGCATTGCGGCACAATTGCTTTTGGGCCACACCAGTTTCCTCTGATTTAGAAAGCAACTATACCTCTTAGCCTAGCGAAAAGGGCACACCTAAAACCAGAACTATAAGCACCTTAACAATAGAAAAACCGATTTCTTTAAGCTGACTTTCATTAATAATTCTTGATTACTCCTTGCAATACGCACTTAATAGCTTATTTTTGTGCTCATTGTATATATTAGCGCTAGCAATTGAAAGAAAAAATGGAACACATTCGTATAAAAAAATTATTGCAATCCCAAGAACTGCTTGACCAAGAAGTCACAGTGAAAGGTTGGGTTAGAACATTTAGAAACAATCAATTTATAGCTCTCAACGATGGCTCCTGCTTAAAAAACCTACAAATCGTAGTAGACTTTGCCAATACCCCAGCAGAGACCTTAAAGCGGATTACTACTGGAGCTGCTATTAAAGCAACTGGGACTTTAACCGCGTCTATGGGCAAAGGACAAAGCGTTGAAATAAAAGCTCAAAACATAGAAATTCTAGGTGATGCAGATCCAGAGAAATATCCTCTACAGCCGAAACGCCACAGCTTGGAGTTTTTAAGAGAAATTGCACACTTAAGATTCAGGACCAATACATTTCAGGCTGTTTTTAAAGTACGAAATGCATTAGCGTTTGCTATTCACAAGTTCTTCCAGGAGAAAGACTTCGTATACATGCACACACCAATTATTACTGCATCAGATGCAGAAGGTGCAGGTGAAATGTTTCAAGTGACTACTTTAGACTTAAAGCAAGTTCCTAAAGATGAGAACGGCAAAGTAGACTTCAAAAATGACTTTTTTGGAAAGCAAACTAACCTAACTGTTTCCGGACAGCTAGAAGGAGAACTGGCTGCACTAGCATTCGGTAATATATATACATTCGGACCTACCTTTAGAGCGGAAAACTCGAATACTACCAGACACCTCGCTGAGTTTTGGATGATAGAGCCAGAAATGGCATTCTATGACCTGGAGGACAACATGGATTTGGCCGAAGAAATGCTTAAATACGTAATCAGCTATGCACTAGAAACCTGTGCCGATGAGATAGATTTCTTGCAGCAGCGATTGATGGAAGAAGAAAAGAGCAAACCTCAAAAGGACCGCTCCCCTATGGCATTAAAAGAAAAGCTTGCATTTTGTTTGGATAACGATTTCGAGCGATTAACCTATACAGAGGCTATTGAAATCCTCAGACGGAGTAAGGAGAACCAAAAGAAAAGATTTAAATATCCAGTCGAAGGCTGGGGTATTGACTTGCAGTCCGAGCATGAAAGATTCCTAGTAGAGAAGCACTTCAAAAAGCCCGTTATCCTAACCGATTACCCAGCGGATATTAAAGCTTTCTATATGAAGGCAAGCCCAACGAGTGAAGAAGGAAGGAACACGGTTAAAGCGATGGATATTCTTTTCCCAGGGATTGGAGAGTTGGTAGGTGGTTCGCAAAGAGAAGAAGATTACGACACACTGCTTGAAAGAATGAAGCAGATGAATATTCCAACCAAGGAAATGAGCTGGTTTTTAGATACAAGAAGATTTGGCTCGGTACCGCACTCGGGTTTCGGATTGGGATTTGAGCGTTTGGTATTATTTGTGACTGGAATGACCAACATAAGAGATGTCATTCCATTTCCAAGATATCCTGGACACGCAGAATTCTAAAATCTAATAAAGACAAAAATAATGTATAAGGCTGCCTTCAATAGAACAAGGTGGCCTTTTTATTTCTAGAAAAAGAAAGGAATTTTTTGTAAATTTATAGGTGTAAGTTTTGCAATTTACAATTATAGATTTTTTTCATTAATTTCTAGGTATGATTATTAAACTATATAACGAGCAGCCCAATGCAAGGCTGGTCCAGCAAGTTGTTTCTGTTCTTGAAAAAGGAGGCATAATAATTTATCCTACGGATACAGTGTACGGTATAGGCTGCGATATCACCAACCCTAAAGCGATTGAGAAGATATACAAAATCAGAGGTTTGGATCCCAAAAAAGCGCACCTCTCATTTATTTGTTACGACTTAACAGATATCTCCCAATATACCAAGCCTTTTAACACCAAGATATTTAGGATAGTTAAAAGAGCACTTCCTGGTCCCTACACTTTTATATTTAACGCAACTACGCAGGTACCTAAGCTACTAAGCTCCAAAAAGAAGACTGTAGGTATACGTGTTCCAGACAACAACATCATTAGAGAAATTGTCAAGCAACTCGGAAGGCCCATAGTGACCACTTCGATAAGGGATGACGATGATATCATTGAGTATTCTACCGATCCAGAGCTAATCCATGAGAAATATGAAAACACGGTAGATTTAGTAATAGATGGTGGTTATGGCGACAACACGCCTTCCACAGTGGTTGATGTAAGCAGTGGGGATGTTGAGGTAATAAGAGAAGGGAAAGGTGAGGTGAATTGGATGTTTTAACGCAGCCTCCTATTATATTGGCACTAAAACCTCTTTTTAGAGGTTTTAGCTTACCCTGTGGAAGTATAGGTTCCTTGCCATTATCCAACAAGCGTGCTACATAATAATTAGCTCTTCGACTACTACCTGGCCGATGTGTTCGTTTAATCTTCCAATTATTTGCTTTCTCATCATCGCCAGCTCATTTTTTACAACTGCAGACTCAATGTGTACGTAGAGCTTTTTATCGCGAACATACATCTTCTGGGTTCTATTAGAAACGGATTTTCCCATCACTTCTTCCCAAGCGTTAATAATAGAAACCTCGTTATATTTCCTACGGAGTTTTAAAGCGTCCAACCATTTTTCAATGGCCTCGCCAATCGGAGTATTGCCTTTCCTTATCATACCTTTAATTTAGCCTCTGCATTTTCAATCTCAAAAATTCGCACCTCTCGGTGTATCTGCTCAAATATATCGGACAGCCTCTGTGTATCGACATCGGTAATAAAAATCTGACCGAAATTCTCCTCGGAAACCATATCCATTAACTTTTTGGTTCTACTTTGATCCAGTCTATCAAAAATATCATCCAATAACAAAAGAGGATTAATTTTCTTATTCCGTTTTAAAAAGGAGAATTGTGCTAGTTTAAGGGCAATCAAAAATGTCTTTTGCTGTCCCTGAGAACCAAATTTTTTAAGTGGCATATCTTGGTGGATGGTAAACACCAAATCATCGCGATGGATCCCTTGAGAGGTACGCTCCAAATAGCGGTCTTTTTCAAGATTCTCCTCCAGCAGCAATTGAAAGTCCTTATTTTCAAGCGGCGATTTATAGGTAAGCTTGACCTCTTCAACTTCTTCAGATAAAAAATTATAATGGGTTATAAAGTCTGGTAAAAACTCTTCTATAAACTCCAACCGCCGTTTATAAATTTGATTTCCAATCTCCACTAGCTGTCCATCAAACACCTGCAACAACGATAAATCCAGCTGATACTGTCCCTTGGCTTGTTTTAGCAAAGTATTTCTTTGTTGAAGGACTTTATTATATTTTATTAAGGTGTCTAGGTATTGATTATCCGTTTGTGAGATGACGTTATCCATAAAGCGCCTACGGAACTCACTTCCCTCAATAATTATTTGATTATCATTTGGAGTAATCATCACCAAAGGGAAAAGGCCAATGTGATCCGCCAAGCGGTTATATTCCTTTTTATTTCTATGAAATTGTTTTTTCTGGTTACGTTTAACTGCGCAGCTTACCACATCACTTACCCCATCTTTCTGAAAAGACCCTTGCACCATAAACCAGTTTTCACCCGTCTTAATTTGCTGCGAATCAATTGGATTGAAGTAGGATTTACAGAGGGACAAATAATGTATGGCATCCAGTAAATTGGTTTTCCCAGCGCCATTCTTTCCAGTAAAAGCATTGACTCCAGAACTAAATTCAAGTTCTCCCTCTGAATAGTTTTTAAAATTTAAAACCGACAAGCGTTTTAACCACATAGCCCAAAGTTACGGCTTTTTTGGTACTTTATAGTTTTAATTTATCTCTTCGAAATCTATAAACTCTCCAGCCTCCTTGGAAATCGCACGCTTTTTAGATTTCTCATTTTTCGGAGGTATATAATCGATTTGAACATCCTCCCCATCTTCAGCGGAGTAACGCTGCTGAGAGTTGTTATTAAAAGGGTTTCCAGATTGATAATAGAACCCCCTACCAGAAAAACCTCCTGGATTTTCCTGCGCCTTGCGCATCATCTTCTCGGTGAATTTCTTTAAGAAAAAAGGCGCTAGAAGCCTCATTAAGTACTTAAACAAATACCAACCAATGATAAGAAAAAATAAAAACTTTAATAATCCTGCCATAGTTCTACGAATCTATCACACAAACATAATAAACTAGACCTTTATTTTCCGTCACTTATTTGTAACGAAGGTCTTATATTAACATAATTTAAGAACCTTTCTGTTCTTTCAATGCTTTTTCAAATTCTATGGGCCGCTGGGTGCCTATAATGTATTTTTTACCATTTTTCAATTGTAGCCAAATTGCATCATTGCCAGAAGCAAAAAATCTTATATTCCCATTTTTATGCAAGTTATAAACGGGGTTATTGAAGAAAAACCTACTGTATGGCTTTCTTTTCACCTTATGTATTTCGCCAATGGGGATATTCACCGTTGTGGAAGACCACAATCCTGAAATAATAATTTCTTCTTTTGTTATTTCCGTCTTAAACTGCACCAAATACAACATAACAACCGATATGATGATGATGATGCAACCCACTAAAAAAAACAGTTGCTGTGAGTTTTTGTCTTCCTTTGCTGTGAAATAATAAGCCACAAAACAGAATAGGGCTAAAATAAGCCTTACACTAATCCAGCTTTTATCACGGCCTAAATATTGTTTTTCTTCAAAAAATGGTAGTTCGCTCATAGCTTATTATTACACCATACTAATTTAAGAACTTTTTCGGTATTTCCTTGTAGCTTATAACGATTATCAATTCTAAGACCTACAACCCAAAGGATTTCTCCATTCCCATTGACAAGGACACCAACTTTCTCTTTTTCAAATAGGGAAAGCTTGATGTTGATTAAAAAATCGCTGATCTTCTTTCGCCCGTTCATCCCTAAAGGGACAAAGTAATCCCCCTCCTGCCAACCTCTTAGGGTAATAGGAAATTGAATTTTAGAAAAATCCAGCATAGCTACATGGGCAGATGGATCAATAATAGGATCTGCCAGCTCTACCTTGACCTCCCCTCCTAACCAGCTGTACGCACCTTGAGGCTCATGGATTACAATGTGGTCTGCTGCCTCCTGTTCGTGTATCTTACGCAGGAGAAACACCTCACGGTCTACCAGAAGCTCGTGAGTAGGAGATAAAAAACGAGTTCCCGAGTCCTGAGGAAAACTAGAGGCTATATCTTCCACAACGCTTTTTATAAAATTATAAGGTCTAAAAACTTGAAAAAGTAAAGGCACGTTATCTTTCACTCCTTTAAATTTAGCAAAGGGAATAGCATACCCTTGCACTTGCGGATCGAAAAGCGCCTTGCGCCGGTCCTCTACTAACTGTTCAAAAAGACTTTCCTCCTCCTGAAACCGAGCAATATTATCGCGCATAATCTCCTCGAAGTTAGGCTCAACCTCTTTAAATAGAGGTAAAATATCTAACCGCAGTTTATTGCGTAAATACTTATTGGAAAAATTACTCTTATCGTCTCGGTAAGGGATACCATAATTGCCGATGGCCTCTATGACCTGCTGTGCACTAAGAAATAATAAAGGGCGAATAACCTTACCCTTAATGGGTAATATGCCATGCATACCCTTTAGACCAGTACCCCGGATCAGGTTAACAAATACGGTTTCAATTTGATCATTATGGTGCTGCGCAATTGCTACTCGATCAAAACCCTCCTCCTTTGCAAGGCTTAAAAACCATGAGTATCGCAACTCCCTAGCTGCCATCTGAATGGAAATCCCTTTGGAGGCAGCATACGATTCCGTATCAAAATGCTGAACATATACTGGAATGTCGTTTTCTTTGGCAAAGTCCTCAACTAACTGTTGGTCTAGATCGGACTCCTCCCCACGAAGGTGAAAATTACAATGAGCGATGGAAAAATTGCATTTTGCTTTTAAAAAGAGCCAACTCATCAGCATAGAATCTCTACCACCACTGACTCCCAGCAAAATACGACAAGAAGAATCAAACAGCTTATTGGATTCCACGAAGTTTTCAAAGCCCTCTACAATATTCATTCTCAAACTTATATATTTCAATATTTAATTCCAACAAGTTTTTCCTTTCCTAATTTCCAAAACGTAATAACAGAATAAATACATTAACTTTTTTTAGTGAAATTCACACAGTTAATGCAATCAAATTGTCTATTTTTGCAGGGTGAGGATATTAGTAATACTTATAGCTTTTTTATTTTCATTCCTTGAACTAAGTGCACAGCAAGAGAAAAGACTTAATTTGATCTCATCTAGCGGTGCGAGGCTTTCAAAGGAAGGATCTGCTATGTTTTATAGACCCGTTTATGAACATAATCAAAGCACCCTGTCTGCTGATAGCGGCTATATCCATGAAGACGAACTAAAAAAACAGTTTTTTGAAGCTTTTGGAAACGTTGTCATCACCCAACCTTCAGGAACGGTGATCTACTCCGACAAACTTCATTACGACGCTACCACACAACTGGCTACCCTTACAGGAAACGTCCGCATGGTAGATGATCAAGCCGTCTTAACCACAAACTACCTCACTTATAACTTAAAGACTAAATACGGCACCTACTCCACTGGAGGAAGGATAGTCAACCAAGGAGATACAATAACATCCAAGAACGCCTACTATTTTGAAAATACTAAAGACGCCTATTTTCGAAAAGATGTAGTAGTTCGGACGGTCGATGTGAAAATCTATACCGACTCCATGAGATATAACTCTATTGAGAGGATAACTTATTTTTATGGCCCAACCAATATAAAAGGTAACGAAGGTGAGAACCTCTATACCGAAAGAGGTAACTACAGTACCGAAAACGGAATTGCAAAATTCTCTTTAAACAACCTGTATACGGAAGGCTCTAGGTTCTTAAAGAGTGATAGCCTATACTTCGAAAGGCAAGAAGGGATTGGCAAGGCCTATAACAACGTTGTTTTTGTAGACACTCTAGATAAATTCTATGCCTATGGTGGCTATGGAGAGTATAACGAAAAGGACGAGTCCATCACCATGACAGATAAGCCCTTGATAATTTCAGTAGTAAAAGAGGAAAAAGACAGCCTACAAAGTGACAGTATCGCTGCGCCATTATCCGTAGAGACAGATAGCCTAGCACTTAATGGAGATTCCCTGGTAGTCCAAAGAGACACTCTAGCAGCTAATCGCACAGCATTACAAGACAGTTCCCTACAATATCGAGATTCCACTGGTGTTCGCCCCAACTCTGTAGACTCTATATACATGACGGCCGACACCTTATATTCTAAGATGATTCCGCGCTCGGAATACTTCCCCTTGAATCTCAATTTAAGTAGAGATGGAGGACAACTATTGGATGAGGAGGAGGACGATTACAGCTCCTTTGACATCACACCACCCGATGAGAGCGGTGAAACCTTTCAGGATTCTACAGCAGCACAAGTTCAGCCAGATAGCCTCGCCAGGCCAGACAGCACTCAGGCCGCCGGTAGCTTACTGAAAGACTCTACAGCGAACCTGAAAGCTGTAGATTCCGTAGCCATTAATCTTCTGGATAAAACGTCACCTATACAAATCCCTATTGATACAGCGAAGGGTTTTGAAAAAAGAATTGAAAGAGATCTGGCCGCAGACAGTGTATTAAGACAAGGAGCCATCATACCACAAGGACACGAAAGCGACAGCCTCTTCCTAGATGCTTTAACGCAAGCACAGCGTAGCGATACGGTAAAGGAGCAGTCTCAGCCAACAGACACCGTAAAAACCAGAATCATAAAAGCCTATTACAACGTCAGGATGTATAAGTCCAACTTGCAGGCTGTAGCCGACTCCATGTATTATGGAGAGCAGGATTCTATGTTTAGGTTTATGGGCTCCCCCATGATATGGTCGGACGGCTCTCAGATTTCTGCAGATACCATATACATGCAAATTAAAAACCAACAAATGGACAATGCATTACTCACTAGCAATGCATTCATGGTCAATGCGGTACTGGACTCCGTGAAATACAATCAGCTAAAAGGTCGTAAGATAACTGCGTTCTTCAATAACAACCAAATGGAATACTTATATGTAGATGGCAATGCGGAGAACTTGATATTCTCAAGCGACGATAAAAAACGTATTATCACCGAGATGTTCCACGATAGAAGCAGTAGAATCAAAATAAAAATGGAAAATCAAGAGATCATCGACTACGTATCCATCCAAAAAGTAGATCAAAAGGTATATCCATTTAGTCAGGTCAATCAAGATAATGAAATACTTCCCGGTTTTATATGGAGACCTCAAGACAGGCCCACATCAAAAGAAGATCTATTAAATAGGAAAAGACAGAAGGAGTCTAGCGCAGATACGCCACCAGAAACCCCAGCTAACCAGGGACTGCCTGATGAGGGCACACCAGATGAGGAACTTCAAAAAGCGGGCGAACAACCTGAAGGTCTACTTGAAGAAGCCGAAGAAAGTGCAACTCAACGCATTGAGCGCCAAGAGGAAGAAATTACCGAAGAAGCCGAGGAATCTCAGCAAAAAAAGGTTAACAAAGAAGAGACCGAAGAGGCTAGCGAGGAAGAAACCAAGGAGTCTGAGGAAAGCCAGTCAACGAATTCTGAAAACAATCCTCAGAAGGACTTTTAGTCATTATTTTCCTTTTCATATTCCAAGATCTTACGCCCTAACAGATTCACCTCTTCATCGATACCGAATAAAGGCATGCTGGTTTCCATATCAAGCTTGATCCAATCCGATTCTGAATCTTTTACAATGTGTAAATATTCTTCACCATTCTTAAAAATGGTGTAACTAGCGTCTTCTTCTGGGAAAACGGAATAGACTGTTCCGTACACCTCGATATCAAACGGGTCCTTTTGATTCTCATTTATAATCATAAATCAAACATATTAATTAAAATTCATTCGCAAAAACTTTTCACCCAAAGCGTCTTTCATTTTTTTCTTCAGCTAACTCACTGAATCTCAAAAGCAATATTCCTAGCATAGTATTTCATCGCTATAAGACTTGGAAGTAACCTTTTAATTTCCTACCTTTGCCGTGGGTAAGTCTTTTACGACCAGCTCCTGATGAATCCCCCAGGTTGGGAACAAAGCAAGGGTAATTGGTTGAGCGGTGCGATAAAAGTAGCTTACCCATTTTTTATGCCTAATTTTTTAACAACACACATTTTTTTTAGATAGCTGGCTAAGGCAGGTAAGCAGAAAGCTTTAATCCACCGGAAAAACACGGACGTCTCACCCCTAAAGCTAAGGCAATAATTCATACACCCAACAAAATGTGTAATTATTTTTCTTTAAGTAAATTGCTCTTTCACTCAAGAAACTGTATATTACACTCTAAGTAAACAGGTTGTAAAAACAAATCTATCACGGACTTAACGGCACACAATATAAAAAACAGTGTAATGCGTGTAAACCGCACATTCAGTTAAAAATTAATGCTAAATTAGCCGGTGATAAAGTATAAAACACACAAGTAAACAGAGAATAGTTACAATCCGTAAGGTGCATATTAGATATTTTTCGTTTATTTGTGGTCGAATTTTGAGACTATGAGTTGGTTTAAAAGAAATAAAGCTGGTATTAAAACTGCCACCGAACACAAAAAAGAGGCTCCTGATGGTATGTGGAATAAATGCCCCTCATGCAAAAAGCCCCTTTTAAATATTGAACAGATCGAAAACAATTACGTATGTCAATACTGTGATTACCACATAAGAATTGGTTCAGCACAGTATTTCTCCATACTATTTGACGATAACGAATTCACGGAGCTTTTCCCTAACTTAGTATCTGGAGACCCTTTAAACTTTGTGGATAGCAAACCATATCCAGAGAGGCTGGCTCAAAGCCAAGCAAAAACTGGGTTAAAAGATGCCATTAGATGCGGCGTTGGTAAAGTGAATGGCCATGAAATTGTAATTGCTTGTATGGACTTCAACTTCATCGGTGGATCCATGGGTTCCGTAGTTGGAGAGAAGATAGCTAGATCCATAGATTACAGCTTGGAGCATAAGATTCCATTTATGATCATATCTAAGTCTGGTGGAGCTAGGATGATGGAAGCCGCATTCTCTTTAATGCAAATGGCGAAAACATCGGCTAAATTGGCTTTACTCAATGAGGCAAAAATACCTTATATCTGTCTACTAACAGACCCTACTACTGGTGGCGTTACAGCTTCCTTCGCCATGCTTGGCGATATCAACATCGCAGAACCAGGAGCGCTGATAGGTTTCGCAGGTCCAAGAGTAATCAAAGAAACTATTAAAAAGGATCTACCTAAAGGTTTCCAAACTTCCGAGTTCTTATTGGAGCATGGATTTCTAGACTTTATCGTAGATAGAAGAAACTTAAAAGAAAAGCTCAGCTCCTTTTTAGGGATGGTCAAATAACTGCCCCAAAAAGTAGCATAAAGAGTTAATCGTAAATAATCACACGAAATTGGCCTTCGGTACCTTTCCACCGAGGGCCATTTTGCAATATACTGGTAATAGACTGCTTGATTTCTTGCGAAACCGCCGGCCTAAACTCCAACTGGCTGGGCTCGCCACTCTCCTGAATCTGAAAGATAATAACAGTAGGCTCTTGCAAATCAAGCGCACCAATACGCTGGGATAAGTACTGGCTAAAATGCTCCCACCCCTCAACTGGGAACCCATCAGAGTATCTTTCGGAGAACATAGGATCCACTTCCACACCTTTTCCCACCAGCCCTAAATTGACTTCAGTAATATGCTCTTGCTTGTTATGGTTAATAGTCCTCATTAAAATAAAAACACAAGCCACAACAAATAAAACAGCGGCACTACTTGCAATGGCGAGTCTTTGCCAGGCAAAAAACTGCCTGTGCTTTCTATCTTTTGCATGAGCCACCCTATCTTGCAAGCGCTTTTGCAGCAAACTGAGCGCCTGCATATCGACATTTTCCTTCAGAGCATAACCCTCTAAAGCTTCCTGCAGTAAAGGGTCATCAAGAGCTTCTCTCTCCAAAGCATGCATCTCCTCTTTACTCATTAGCCCATGTAGGTAATTGTATATTCTGGATAATTGATAATTATTTTCCATAACTCTTCCTTTCCATACAAATCTTCAAATTACGGCGTCCATTCTGTATCAAACTTTTAACCTTTTTATTGTCCACCCCCATTTCAGCTGCAATATCATCGTAACACATTTTTTGATTGTAAAAATAATCGACCGCAGCTTTCTGCCCCTCCTTCAAACTATTAAGACACTCTTGTAGAGCAAGCAGCTTTTCTTGATTATCCTCGTCTAGATCTCCTTGTATTTGATACACCTCAATCTCCGATTGGTAGGTATCTATATCTACTCGAACACGCCCCTTTTCCTTCCTTAGCTGCATCAAACAATAATTTCGTGCCACCGAATAAAGCCAAGAGCGGAAATTTTCAACGCTGTGCCTTCGAAGTTTCACAATGAGCTCCTCGAAAATATTCATCACCGCATCTTGACTCCGCTGATCGTCCTGAAAGTACTTATAGCACAAACCATACACTAAAGACATATAGGGTGCATAAATATCACCTAAAAGCTTCATGTCTCCCGTACGCTTGTATTGCGCTAATAAGTCTGCTTCCTCCATGTTAAATCATCAGGTATAATTTTACTCAATATACCACAACTAATAGATGGATGCAAACTAAGGGTAAATTCCATAAAACTATTCCTACTACAAGCCAGAAATTAAAGACTTTACATTAATTTGTGATTTTCTGACTGTGTTTTCTTGTATATTTGCTGATTATCAAAGTTGATAGCAATGAACTGGAAGCAATTACTCTCGTCTAGAAGGTGGGGTACGGAGGAAAGACCGATTCAAGATGTTCTTCAAGCGAGATCAGAATTTCAAAGAGATTATGACCGTTTAATCTTTTCTTCCCCTTTTCGGCGATTACAAAACAAGACGCAAGTTTTCCCACTCCCAGGAGTGGTCTTTGTCCACAATCGATTAACACATAGCCTGGAGGTTGCCTCTGTGGGTAGGTCGCTAGGGCTATTGTTTTACAGTCACCTGAAGAAAGACAACCCTGAGATCGATAAGGAAACGCCTTTTTTACAGGAGGTAGGCAACATCGTTTCTGCAGCATGCTTATCGCACGACTTAGGGAATCCAGCATTCGGGCATTCAGGCGAGGCAGCCATCTCGTCCTACTTTACAGATGGCAAAGGTAGAGAATACAAAGATATGGTCACCAAGGAGGAATGGGAAGACCTCACGCATTTTGAGGGTAACGCCAATGCACTGCGCATCCTAACGCACGCCTTTAACGGCAAAGACCCCAAAGGATTCTCCCTAACATACACCACCCTAGCCTCTATAGTTAAGTATCCCTGCGCTGCAATAGACGGCCATGTGAAAGGTATCCACCATAGGAAAAAATACGGATTCTTTGAATCTGAAAGAGAAACCTTTGAAGAGGTAGCTGCACATCTGGGGCTAAAGAGAGACCCCAACCAACCTGCAGCGTTTGTGAGACACCCACTGGTATACCTGGTGGAGGCAGCAGACGACATCTGCTATAACATCATCGACCTTGAAGATGCACACCACTTAAAAATACTCAGCTATGAAAAAGTAAAAGAGCTGCTGTTACCTTTGTGTGGTGATGAGAACCTCGAGAGCCGATTAGAAGGATTAAAAGACACAGGTAGTCGCCTAGCACTATTACGCTCTAAAGCGATCAACACCTTGACCCAGGGCTGCGCCAAAGTGTTCTTCCAGGAACAAGAAAAATTCCTCGCAGGGACATTCGACAAACCCTTAATGGATGCGCTAGATACCGACATTGTCCAAGCTCTTCAAAAGATCAATACAGTGTCCGTAAAAAAAATATACAATGCACCCGCTGTCGTGCAGATAGAAATAGCAGGGTTTAAAGTCATGAATGCTCTACTAGAAGAGCTCATCCCAGCTTATTTAAAAAAGAACCGTTCGTTATTTGACCAGAAAGTAGCCGCTCTTATTCCAGAGCAGTTTGCTACAAATAGTGAAAATCCTTACGACAGAGTGCGCGCAGTTTTAGACTTTGTCTCAGGCATGACCGATATCTACGCAGTGGATTTATACCGAAAAATGAAAGGTATCTCTATTGCATCTTTAGATTGAATCCTCTAAAAACACAAATAAAACAGCACAGCCCACCTATTTGTAGAATAAGTGGGCTGTACAGTTTTAAAGGCAGGTAATATTATGAATATAACGGGTAGTTTGCCATCATTTCTTTTACCTTTGCCGCAATTTTAGCAAGTTCCGACTCTTGGTCTTTTGCTTTAAGTGCACTATCGATGAACTCTCCAATTTGGAGCATTCCCTCTTCTTTAACACCACGCGTAGTAACTGCAGCGGTACCGAAGCGAACACCTGATGTAACAAATGGAGATCTAGTATCGAAAGGAACCATGTTTTTATTTGTGGTAATACCTGCAAGGCCTAAAACCGCTTCAGCTTGTTTACCAGAAATATCCTTATTCCGTAGGTCTACTAGCATCAAGTGGTTATCTGTACCTTTAGATATAATATCGTATCCTCTTTCAACAAAGAAATCAGCAAGAACAGACGCATTCTTTTTCACTTGCTTGATGTACTGCAAGTAGTCGTCCGTTAACGCCTCACCAAATGCGATTGCCTTAGCCGCAATGATGTGCTCTAGAGGTCCACCTTGGGTTCCAGGGAAAACCGCTAAGTCTAGAAGCTGTGTAATGGTACGAACCTGTCCTTTTGGTGTAGTTAATCCCCAAGGATTTTCAAAATCCTCTCCAACCATAATGATACCACCACGAGGTCCCCTTAAGGTCTTGTGCGTCGTAGTAGTAACGATATGACAGTGTTTAATCGGATCATTTAATAATCCCTTAGCGATTAGTCCTGCAGGGTGGGAAATATCCGCAACAACTAAAGCACCAATCTCATCGGCAACCTTACGAATTCTCTCGTAATCCCAGTCCCGTGAGTAGGCAGAGGCACCGCAAATAATAACTTTAGGCTTCTCTTTTAGGGCCGTTTCTTCTAATTGCTTATAATCAATAAGACCAGTTTCCTTCTCTACACCGTAGAACACAGGCTCATAAAGCTTCCCGGAGAAGTTCGCTGGCGACCCGTGGGTTAAGTGCCCACCATGAGAAAGGTCAAAACCAAGAATCTTATCTCCAGGCTTTAAAATAGCTAAAAACACTGCTGCATTCGCTTGTGCACCTGAGTGGGGTTGAACGTTTACCCAGCTTGCGCCGAAAAGCTCTTTTGCTCTATCTATTGCAAGGGTCTCAATTTCATCGACAACCTCACAACCACCGTAATAACGGCGTCCTGGAAGTCCTTCCGCATACTTATTAGTAAGAACAGAGCCAGCAGCCTCCATTACTTGTTTACTAACAAAATTCTCGGAAGCAATCAATTCTATTCCTTCCTCTTGACGGGTTAGCTCTTGAGCTATTAAATTAAAGATGGCCTGATCTCTTTGCATTTCCTTATACTTTTAAAATGGTATGATTTATTTAAGTTGCTAATATACAACATTCCCAAAAATAAAATCGAAATAAAGGGCTAAGAACTGATTAATATCAAAATATGAGGCTAAATAGACACGATAAGGACTAT
>DXEZ01000109.1 GCA_019114715.1 Candidatus Sphingobacterium stercoripullorum
GTCATTAATTTTGTTTTTATGCGCATCTTATGTTTTTAATAATTTGTTTGTCTAAGTTACAAATTTCTGTCATAATAAATGAGGCTAAAGACAACCTACTTTGCTCTGCCGTCTAATACAATAATGCGCAGCATTGAAATAATTAGCCAGCATAAAAGCACGCCCTTAGCCGCTAAGAAACAATAAAAATCGTTAGGACACACCTCTTAAAAAGTGTAACTAGCGATTAGCTCAATATTTTAGCTCCCTAGAAATAACAATCCTAAGAAATCTCACCCCGCAGTCGAAATTTCACCCGGCAAAAAGAAACCGCTATAGATTTCTCTATAACGGCCATTTATGAACAAACTTACCAATTAAGTATGGGTGAACTTACAGGTTTAGGTTGTAGACTTTATTTCCAATCTCGGTGATCATTTTATCCACTGAGATCAAACCTCCACCAGAGGTATACCATATATTTCCAGTTAATTGTATGGCTCCGTTATTTTTATAAGCGTTTGTAGACTTCATCTCATCATTCAGCAGCTCATCTAAACTTTTCACCTCACCTCCTACCGCCGAGTCTCTATCGATCAGGAGAATATAATCTGGATTTATTTTCTTCATATATCCTTCAGTCACTCTAAAGCCAGTATGTCCGCCTGTGTTTTCAATGTTATCGGCAATCTTTATTCCCAGCACATCGTAAGGGAAACCAAAGCGCGCTCCTTCGCCATAAGCTGAGTAGTTTCCTCTAACCTGAAGCATAACAAGTCCCTTTTTTGAATCATTTTTAGATACTTCTAAGACCTTATTTCTTTTAGCTTCTAGCTGATTAAGCTTTTCGGCCGCTAGCTCCTGCTTACCGTGGAGCTTAGCAATTGTATTGACGTTATCCTTAAAGCTTTCCCAGTAGTTCTCGGTATCAACCCCTAAAAATACAGTAGGTGCAATTTTAGAGAGCTCCTCATAAAAAGAAGATTGACGTCCTGAGATTACGATCAAATCTGGAGCTACTGCTTTTAGAGCTTCTAAATCGGGCTCTTTTATGCCACCTAGCTTCTTATATTTATCTGCTTGGTAGTCCGGTAAATACGCGGGAACGTTATTAAGCATCCCATAAACTGGAATCCCCAGCTCATGGTAGGTTTCTAGTGAACCGATATCATAGACCACCACTTTGCTTGGGTTTTCAGTCACCTCCGTGTTACCCAGGTTGTGGGTAATAGTGACTTTATTTTGCGCCTGCACATGCAGGGCCATAGACATGACAATTGCAACAATAGCCTTAATGCTAAAATTCAAATTCATAACTAACTATTTAAGTAGAATATATATGTACCTTAATTCTAAAGAGGCTTTAGTCCCAGTCGCATACTTTAACAAAGTAACTATTTAGAATTATTTTAAACAACAGCCAAATCTAATAGTAAATCCATCAGCTAGCTATCAAAAACGGTAATAAAAATGTCGACTTCAGTAATACTTTAGGCAATTTAATGAGGGCTCTATTTATTTCCTAGTGTTAAAAAGCTGATTTATTAGGAGCTTCCATCCTATAAGAAAGTCACTGAAGAAACAAAACTCACCAAATAAAAGAAGCTACTATTTTTATTTCGTAGATTTTTTGGTAATTTACATATTATAAACAATCAAAAACTAACTACCATGGGACGTAAGCTATTTAATCGTGTTCTATTAGCAGTAGATGACACTGAATGTACAAGGAAAGCCATTGACTATGCTAAGGAAATCTTGGATAAAAACAACAGTTCACTGGCTTTATTGACCGTGATTCCACCTACATCGCCCGCTAGCTACGGCGCGGACCCGTTAATGGGACAGCAGCCTATTATTGTTCCTGAGGTTTCAGAGATTCAGCAAAAGGCAGCGACCGATTTTCTAGAAGAACTATCAAGGGAGTTTGAATCGGCAAGCGAAGTATTTCTTTTTACAAAGGTCGGAACGATACGTGATGAAATTTTAAATACGGCCAAAGAATGGTCCTCGGATATCATTATTTTAGGTAATAATGGCCGAACTGGGTTCGACCATTTAATATCAGGAAGTGTGTCTGAGTCGGTCATACGAAAAGCACATTGCCCTGTTCTGGTAGTTCCCGTCAAATGCGACTAAGGGAGCTTTCGGGCACCGTACTTACAACGCACTTTTATGGACGGGATAATTCCGCTATAAAAAGCGTATCAGCAGAGTCTTGGAAGCCTTGAATCAAATGCTCTCCAGCCACTTTAAGGTTGTGCTCCTTAGCAAATGATTGCACAACAGCTTGGTTTTCCTTTTCATAAACCGAGCAGGTAATGTAGATGAGCTTCCCTTGCTCCTTGAGATAAGGCAAGACAGCATTAAGCAATCTTAGTTGCAGCTTGTGAAACTCCTCCAAGCTCCGCTCTTGGGTTTTCATCTCTGGAGTTCTATTCCATGTTCCCGATCCGCTACAAGGTGCATCCACAATAATTCCGTCGAAAATTTCTTCTTCCATCCCTTCAATAGGCTGCAATAAATCTACCGCAGCAATTTGGTAGCCTCTATGAATGGATGCTTCCTTTAAACGGACTTTTAGATTTTCTAATATCCGCTCTCTTATATCACTTAAAAATAAATTCACCTTGGGATGATTCTCTAGCAGCATCAAGGACTTTCCTCCTGCTCCCGCGCAAGCGTCCCACCAGAATTCTCCATCTTTAGCAGGAATGTAGTCTAAGGTCTTTTGGGAGGATAAATCTTGGACTTCATAAAGTCCTCTAATTTCCTTAATGTCATCGAGCTTCGAACGATTATCCAGTGCAAATGTGGCGCCTTCTTGCTTGTGAATCTTAAGATTATTCCTTTCAAGTACCGAGCGCACGAAAGCCTCTTTACCGGGTTTAACGCGAATAAAAAGCAGAGGCTGACTGAACTGACTCTCTAAGAAGTTATCTTTATCAATCAAGCTAGATACCT
>DXEZ01000110.1 GCA_019114715.1 Candidatus Sphingobacterium stercoripullorum
ATAAGCGAGGTTGCTGTTTACTTTGTTTAAAACAGGTTGGCCGTTTACTAAATCTACCAATTGTAGGTAGCCCGATCCATTTTCCATTCCTTCGGGAAAAAATGGTGAATTGAAATCTTTGGCTTTCCCTAGTTGCTGTAATTGCTGGGCTATGAGGTTCGGATAAGCTACTTTTTGCCCTTCTAAATAAAGCCCATCATCTGCATATCCTGCGGTCAGGGAGTTACCTACTGCAATGTATTTATCGAAATTTGCTTGCGTTCCTGTGCTAGGGGTATAGTCATCTATTTTGGGTGCACATGCTTGCGTAATGAATAGCGCAACTAAACCTAGTGCACTATTCAATATATAAGTGGATATTTTATTCTTCATAGTCATTACCATTTATAAGTGAGTGAAATACCTGGGGCATGAATGTAGGTTGCATAACGTCCGTTTAATTTGGTAACCACGTTTTGCGCTGTACGAGGTAAAACGTACTGCATCACATAGGCCGCATTTAAATCCCAATTTGGATTGAAAGAATAGGTGAAGCCTATGGAACCCATATACCGGTTGTTGTCTGGCGTTTCAGGATAAACGTATTGCTTTTGCACTGGGCTATAAACAAACCCTGCTCCAGCCCTCAATGCTAGTTTCTCATTCGTTTGGATATCCACTCCACCTCTAAGAGAGAATGCGTTTTGATATTTTTTGTCCGAGACGTTATCCAAAAGCTCTCCATTTTCTTTGAATTTAAAGCCCAGTTCTTTGTAAATGGTGTAATTGATGATGCTCGCATCCGCTGCAATATTTACTTTCTCATTTAAAGGGAGTGCTAAACCAAGCGTAAAGGTCGAAGGAAGTGGTAATTCTGCATCAAATTTATTCTCAGCAGGAATGCTACTAGAAAGTGCGGAAGGAACGCTGAATGTTGCATCGCCACCTTCTAGCTTCGTATTAACCTTGGAGCGGTAATTTAATGAAATTGAGATTTCGTCCTCTAGGTGATAATGAACACCCAAGTTGTATCCCATTCCAGAACCTGTTCCTTTTAAATTTACGTGACCTTCTGAACCGTCTGGAAATGAATAAGGGAGGGCTTTAGCTAGGTCCACCATGCCAATGTTATATACAAAACCACCACCGATAGAAAAGTTCTCAGTTACGCGAAAACTCAATGTCGGCTGTATATAGAAAGCACGCATTGATAAATGGGTAAGACTGTATCTTCCAGGCCATTCAGTTCCCCAGTCTACATTTCCACCAAACGGATTGTAGATTCCGATTCCAGCTTTCCACCAAGAGTCCTTGGGGCCAAAAGCTGCAAAAAGAGAAACAGGTGGGCTTATTTTAAAAGCTGTTTCGTGAGTTATGTCGCTTCCAACCTCTTGGAAAGCGGATCTATACATGATGCCGCTAGTTCCTAAAGATACTGCGTTTGATGACATTTTCGCCAATGCACCTGGGTTGTAAAAAATAGAGGTTTCATCTATGTATAAGGCGGAACCTGCTCCTGACATTCCCACTGATTTTTGACTCTGCGTGTTGACCTGTGAACCTTGTGCCCAGAGCAAAACCGGCGAAATTATACAAATTAATAATAGTACTTTTCTCATATATTGATGGTTTATATAATTTTACTCTATAAAATTAATGTTGGAAGTCTTTTTTAGAACCCTTTAGGTTCTTATGCTAACATAGTAAATTATGCGCTGAAATCCAATACTACTTTTGGATTAAATAATAAGTTTAGTTTTGATAGACCAAACTTATTTGCTTTTTAATAACGCCCGATCAATGTCTTCAATAATATCGTTAACATATTCTAGTCCAATTGATAAGCGTATGCTTCCTTCTTGTATCCCTAGGGTTGCCCTTTGTTCTTGGCTAAGCTTGGAGTGAGTTGTGGATGCCGGATGCGTGGCTATACTTCTTGAATCTCCAAGGTTGGAAGTATACTTAATCATTTCTAAGGAGTCGATCATGTTTTTTGCTCTCTCAAAACCACCTTTTACCACCATGGTTATAATGCCGCCACCAGCTTTCATTTGCTGTTTTGCAAGCTCGTATTGAGGATGGGATGAAAGAAAAGGATACCTTACTTGTTCAACCTCCTTATGTTGTTCTAGAAAATTCGCTACCGCTAATGCATTTTCACAATGCTTGTCCATTCTTAAGCTTAAGGTATCCAGGCTCTTTGATAGTATCCACGCATTAAAAGGCGATAATGCTGGACCTGTATGTCTAAGCATAAAGGTGAGTTGATCGATTAATTCTTGACTGCCCACGACAACCCCTCCTAATACTCGACCCTGGCCATCCATATATTTTGTGGCAGAGTGTAAGGATAAATCAAAACCAAATGTTAGTGGTTTTTGAAGGTGAGGTGTAGCAAAGCAATTGTCAATGATTAAAGTTAATTGTGGGTGCTTTTCTTTCAATGATGCTAAGTGCTTTAAGTCTATGACCTCTAGTCCTGGATTAGAGGGTGATTCAACGAAAAGTACTTTTGTGTTCTCTTGAATAGCATCTTCCCAGCCTTGCTTGTCCGTTGCATCAACGTAAGTGTGAGTGATGCCCCACCTTGGGAAGAGTTCCGTTAATAATTGGTGGGTTGATCCAAATACTGCTCTGGAAGAGACTATATGGTCTCCAGAGCGTACTAGTCCAGCTAAACTGGAGAATACTGCTGCCATGCCGGAAGAGAAAGATAAGCCAGCTTCAGCTTGCTCCATGATACAGACTTTGTTTATAAATTCAGTTGTATTTGGGTTGGAGTATCGAGAGTAAACTAGGGCTTCTTCCTCTTGGGCAAATACAGCTCGCCCTTGCTCAGCGCTATCAAATATAAAGCTTGAGGTTAAATATAATGGTGATGAGTGTTCACGTAATTCAGATCTAGGTATTTGTTCACGTATAACTCTTGATTGTTCATTTTCCATAAAACAAAAGTAATCAAAAAGGGAAATACTTTTATAACAATTATGAAGTATTGTAGCTATTCAGTGTTTTGTTAGCAAAATATTAAACTCTCTCACAATTTCTGAATTATTCAGAATTATTGTGTAAATTTTTACAATTTTTAAATATATGCATGAATGAGAACATACTTATCATTATTTTTAACGTTATTGTTTTTTAGTTGCAGCCAACGCACACTACCTCCAGAGCCTTATGGTGCTCTTCCGAGTGACCGTCAGTTAGCATGGCATGAAATGGAAACTTATTGCTTAATACATTTCACACCAACTACTTTTCAGGATAAAGAATGGGGCTATGGTGATGCCGATCCTGAGATCTTCAATCCCGAGAAATTTGATGCGAATCAAATCGCTGAAGCTGCCAAGCTGGCGGGTTTTAAGGGGCTTATTATCGTTGCGAAACACCACGATGGATTTTGTCTATGGCCTACTGAAACAACAGATTACAGTGTTGCTAGCTCCCCTTGGAAAGACGGTAAAGGTGATATGGTTAAAGATTTTATGGAAGCTTCTCATGCCAACGATTTGAAGTTTGGAGTTTATTTATCTGCTTGGGATAGGAACGATACACGATACGGTACGCCTGAGTACGCAGATGCCTATAGAGTACAATTGAAAGAGTTGATGACTAACTATGGTGAATTGTTCACCTCTTGGCACGATGGTGCAAATGGTGGAGACGGATATTATGGTGGTTTAAACGAAAAACGAATTATTGATAGAAGTACTTATTACCAATGGCATGAAAAAACTTGGCCAATTGTGCGCAAGCACCAACCTATGGCTATGATCTTTTCTGATATTGGTCCAGATATGCGGTGGGTAGGTAACGAAAGTGGTAAAGCAGATGAAACGAGTTGGGCTACTTTTACACCTAAAGGAATTGATGGAAGACAGCCCGTGCCAGGGGATTCAGACTATTCCAATGCGCCTACAGGGGATCGAAACGGGAAATTCTGGATCCCTGCTGAATGCGACGTTCCTTTAAGACCGGGTTGGTTTTATCATGCAAGCCAAGACGGAGAAGTGAAGTCTCCTGATGACCTTTTTGATATCTATGTAAGTAGTGTTGGTAGGGGTGGAGCGATGAATTTAGGGCTTGCACCTATGCCTAATGGTTTATTACACGATATAGATGTAGAGCATTTAAAAGGATTTGGAGAAAAGGTGAAACGTACTTTTGCAACGGACCTAATGCAAGGAGCGAAGCTTACTGCATCGAATGTTCGAGGCAATAGAAATAGCTTGTATGGTACCGATCTTTTAGTAGATGGAGATAGGTATTCTTATTGGGCTACCGATGACGATCATACCCAAGGAACTTTAGAAATCGAGCTCGAGAAAACCCAGGAGTTTGATCTTATTCGCTTAAGAGAAAACATTAAGTTAGGCCAAAGAATTGATAGCGTGAATGTCTTTGTGTGGGCTGATGAAAATTGGAAAGAGGTAGCACAGGCGACTAGCATCGGAGCAAACAGGATTATCAAGTTAGAGCAGCCGATTGAAGCCAGCAAGTTAAAACTGGAAATATTCTCACCTGTATCTATTGCATTGAGTGAAGTGGCGATTTTTAAAGAAGCTGCTTCATCCAATGGGCAGTTAAATAAAGAGCTTAATATCCTTTCTGCAGAGCATATGGAGGTGAGGGAGAAAGGGAATGATAAGTTTATTGAAAAATTGACCGATGGAAAAGAAGATACAAACTGGGAGGGATCGAAATCAAAAACGGCTATTGATATTAAGCTGGACGAACCTGTGGCTCTTGTTGGTGCAGGATTGCTACCTAGACAAGATGGTAAATCGGAGGGGACACCTACGCATTTTCGGTTGATGGGAAGTGCTGATGGTGAACAGTGGTTTGAAATTTCCTCTGGAGAGCTTTCAAATATTCAAAATAACCCCACCTGGCAAAGGTTGTTTTTCGAAGGTAAGAAAATGAGGTATTTGAGATTTATTTCTGAAAGGACTATTTCGGACGCTCCTTTAGTGTTGTCAGAAATTCAAATTTATTTGGCAGATCAAGAAGGAGGATCATCTCTTTAGTACAATCCAGTAACTATTTTAAAGCTGCCTAATAGGGTAGCTTTAAAATAGTTACTTTGAAATTTAGGAAAATGTATTACCTTTGTATACATTGAGACTGTGAAAGACTATTATAAGCCTGATAAATCATAATAATCTTCACCAAAATTGAAACTATTCTTTATAACTATAATATAGGTTAACTCTTATGGGTACGATTAAAGCTAAATTGTTGAAAAATCTACTTGTTGTTTTGGGGGTCTACTTTATCTTCCCTATGGGAGGTAATGGGCAAACTCGTGTGACTGAGCTAAAACGACTTAGTGATTTTAATGAACCTTCAGCTAGCTGGAAGGTTGTTTCGGATGTCGGTATAGAACTGAAGCGTCCAAATTCTCTAATCGAGATGAAAAATGTAGAGCAAGAAGTGCTTTGGAATAATCCGGGTAAGAGAGAAGCGGGGGAAGACTTGTATACCAATGAATCTTTTGGAGATCTTCAGCTGGAACTGGACTTCATGATGAAAGAAAATGGGAACTCAGGGATTTATTTACAAGGAAGGTATGAGGTTCAACTAGCAGATTCCTGGCTGGTAAAGCATATTACCTCGGAGAGTAGTGGTGGAATTTATGGAGTCATGTCTCCAAGGGTTAATGCAAGCAAAGCACCCGGGTTATGGCAACATCTAAAAGTGTTTTTTAAGGCTCCAAAGTTTGACGGTAGCGGAACAAAAACGCAGAACGCTAAAATTCTACGTGTTGAATTAAACGGCATGGTAGTTCAAGAGAATGTAGAACTATTAGGTCCAACAGCAGGAGCTGTGGCGAGTGAGGAAGTATCAAATGCACCTTTGCGTATCCAAGGTGACCACGGGGCCGTTGCCTTCAAGAATATACAAGTGACTCATGGGTTAGATGACTTTAAAGAGTCAGCAAGCACAGCTGATCCCATATGGGTCGACTACAATAACACGCCCGTATTGAGAAGCTTTATGGATATCTCATCGCATACGGGCAGGCACAGAGTGGTGCATGCCATCTCTGTTGCAAGTAGCCAAAATCTCCATTACACCTACGATTTAGACCACGGTAGTTTGATTCAAGTTTGGCGAGGTGACTTTTTAGATGCTACTCCCATGTGGGACGGTAGAGGAAATGGAACTTCAATTCCATTAGGCGCTGTTCAGCAGCTAAGTGGTGCAGTTTTAAATGTAGCTCAACTTGGGGATATAAATCAAGAGTGGCCTAAAGATACTGTTGTTACTGGTTTTAAACCCAAAGGATATAAACTGGCTGCGAATAACAAACCTGTTTTTCAATATG
>DXEZ01000111.1 GCA_019114715.1 Candidatus Sphingobacterium stercoripullorum
AGGTGTTTATATTCTTTGTACATTACGCGTAAGTATCTCAAAATTAGTGGCGCTAATTTAATCATTTTCAATGAAAGGCCACCAACATGCATAAAAAAAGTCGGGCTGAGTAATCCAGGCCGACTCTATGTTGTTAGTAGTCAATGTTTCTAAGCGGAGAAAGAGCTTCCGCAACCGCATGTGCTCGTTGCATTGGGATTCTCAAACACAAATCCTCTAGCGTCAAGTCCACTTTTATAGTCAACGACCATACCGGCTAGGTACAATCCGTGAGTTTTATTCATGAAGATTCTTATGCCCTCAACATCGAACTCTTGGTCTCCATCCTTTTTTTGGTCAAATCCTAATATATAGCTCATTCCAGAGCATCCACCACCTTCCACACCCACGCGTACACCGAAGCCTTCAGCAAGCTCTTGCTGATCCATAAGCTTTTTAAGTTCCTTGATAGCTCCAGGCGTTAATTGCAGTGGAGTTTTAGCAGTTTGGGTATCTAAACTCATGATATCTCAATTTTGGTACAACTTCAATCTATTGAACTAATTGCAAAAATACAAAAAATAAATTACTTGTTTTGTCATAGAACCTTAAGGCTTTCACCTGGCGTGCATGTATGACAAATCGGTAGATGGGTCGTAAAAAGAAAAGGCTGAAGATTTCTCCTCAGCCTTTTTATATTTTTTGCGTATAAATTACGCTTGTGCTTCTTCTTGAAGTTTTTCAAACTCTTTGTAGGAGATTTTTTTCTTTTTGATTTTAACCTGCTCTACAAGGTGATTGTAAACTTTTAAAGCTTTCGCTTCATCGAACATACGGCTTGATTGCTCTTGGTTACCTAAGAGTTCAACTGCAAATTTGTCGATTTGCTCTTCGTCAATCTGCTGTCCGTAGTTGTACATTCTTAATTGCGCAGAAACAAAGTTTTTCGCTTGAGTCAGTACATCTTCGTATTCTACCTTAAGGTTGTTTTCCTCTAAGATTTTATTCTCAATGAGGGTCCACTTTAAGTTTTCTAAGAATTGCTCAAATCCTTCTTCCAGCTCTTCATCTTTGATGTTCGGGTTGGAAGATTTAAGCCATTTCTTTAAGAATTCTTTCGGCAACTCAACTTGTACTTCTTTGATACCAAATTTGTACATGTCGTTTCTTAGTTGCTGTAAAGAAGGTTGCTCAAGTGCTTCTTCAAGCTCTTTTGTTACACGCTCGGTGAATTCTTCTTCTGTCTTCACCTCACCCTCAGGGTATAGCTTGTCGAAAAACTCTTGGTTGAGCTCTGCAGGCTCAAGTCTGCTCACTTCACTTACTGTGAATTCGAACTTTGTGTCTTTAAGCTCTGCAACTTGCTCAGCAGTAATTCCTAATGCTGAAGCGATTTTATCGTCTTCTTTGTATGCTTTTTTAAGGTCAATAATAACCTTGTCGTCTTTCTTTAGGCCAACAAGACTCTTTTGAATCTTTTTGTCTGCCACCTCAGATATACGGATGGATGTTTTATTGTTTATTGCATCTTCCTCAGTTCCTTGGTTGAACTCACCGAAAAGAACATCACCTTCTTCCGAAGTTTCTGGGTTGCTCATCTTGCCGTAAGTGTTGCGTAAATTAATTACACGCTCTGCAATTGTATCCGCATCTGGCTGAATGCTGTATTCTGTAAACTCTGATTCTTTAGTAAAAGGATTAGTTACTTCAGGTGCTACTCCTAATTCAAATGAAAACGCGAAGTTATCTTTAAAGTCCCATTTGTAGTCTGCTTGTCCTTCGTCCTCAATAGGAAGTGGGTTCCCTAAGTAGTTTATCTTACTATCAGTAAGGTGTTTGTTAACTTCCTCACTAACCAAGCGGTTCACCTCATCTACTAAGATGGATTGTCCGTATAGTCTACGTATATGGGAAGCTGGAACTTTACCTGGGCGGAATCCTGGCATACTTGCCTTTTTCGCCTGGTCTTTAATCGTTTTATCTACAATGGGGTTGTAATCCTCCGGCGTTAGGTTAACGGTGATTTTTGCATTAACCTCATCAATCTTTTCGTGTGATACTTTCATAAACACTTTTTAGCAGTATTGCAGTTTTTTATTAAAAAAAAACCTCCCGATCAATTGGTCGGGAGGAGGAATCTTAGTGCGGAAGAAGGGACTCGAACCCCCACGCCTCTCGGCGCCAGATCCTAAGTCTGGTGCGGCTACCAATTACGCCACTTCCGCATTTAGGATTATTGTGCCACAAAGATAAGACGCTATATTTTAAAATGCAAATCTTTTAAAATATTTTTTAACATTGATCTTTTATATCTTGACTACTAGGAGGATAGCGATTGGCTGGGCGTTGTAACAGCCCTTGTTTTTCGCTCTAAAGGATAAATGAATATCTTTATAGTCTTTAGATATATCCTGACGTAATATAATTGTTATTTTTGCGTAGTCTAATATTAATGCTATGAATCGAAAATCAAATCTTAGGAAATTATTTATGATTGCTATCATGAGTATAAATACGCAAGCAGGTGTTATGGCACAACAACCCGAGCCACTTACTCCAGAAAAATTGTGGGAACTAGCTCGTGTTTCTGCAGAGGGGCTAAGCGCGGATGGAGGCACCCTTATTTATGGAGTTGGACAGTACGATATTAAAGAAGATAAACTCCATAAGGATTTATTTACTCTAGATGTCAAATCCAAGCAGGTTAGCTCCTTTTTAAAAGGGCAAGGTAATGCTAGCGTGGTGCAGGTGATGAAAGATGGGACTGTGCTTTATCTACTCGATGGACAGTTGTGGTCGCAAAGCTTAGGGGAAACCAGCGGGAAGAAGCTTACCGATGTTGAAGGGGGCTTGCAGAATGTTGTTTTATCTCCAAAAGGCGATAAGATACTTTTTAGCAAACGCGTCCTTATAGATAAGGTGCACAGTAAAGATAAGTACGAAGAGTTGCCACTATCCAATGTGTATGTTTACGATGATTTAGATTATAGGCATTGGGATACCTTCAATGATGGGAAATATGCACACCCATTCCTAGCAACCTATAAGGATGGAGAAATAGGTGAGGCTATAGACCTCCTGGAAGGAAAGCCATTTTACAGTCCGCAAGCACCGTTTGGAGGGGCAGAAGATTTTGCATGGACTCCTGAAGGGGATGCCGTTTTGTATGTAACCAAAATGCTTACGGGTAAGGACTACGCCTTTCAAACTAATACCGATATATATAGGTACGATATCAATTCCAAGGAAACCATTAATCTTACTGAAGGAATGATGGGGTACGATACCAGCCCAGGGTTTAGTCCAAATGGTAGGTATATGTCCTTTTTGAGCATGAAGACCAATGGTTTTGAAGCAGACAAAAATGACCTGGTACTCTACGATAGAGACGCCAAGATCCGATTAAATGTTACAGGGCATTGGGACGGTACGGTGAATAATTATTACTGGAGCAAAGATTCTCGACGGGTTTATTTTACTGCGCCAGTTGAGGGGACGATACAGATCTTCGAGGTGCAAGTGCCTAAAAACTTCCGCGCACGTTCTCTACCCTTGCTAAGGCAGGTAAGTAGCGGGCAGTTTGATATCAACTCCATTATAGGAGAGTCGGAGCAGGGACTTGTGGTGATGTCCAATACAATGACCCGAGCAGCAGAAGCGCACCTATATACTGAGAAAAACAATACCCTAACGCCTTTGACCACTGTGAATGATCATCATTATGCGCAGATAATCGAAAATAAAGTTGAGGGAAGGTTCACAAAAGCAAGCGACGGAAAAGATTTATTCTCTTGGGTAGTTTATCCAACTGATTTTGATTCCAATAAAAAATACCCAACACTTTTATATTGTCAAGGAGGGC
>DXEZ01000112.1 GCA_019114715.1 Candidatus Sphingobacterium stercoripullorum
TAGTTCTGCTACTACAAAAGCATAACTAATAAACATGGCAACATAAAAATAACCAGGCTCTTTTTCGAAATGGAGGTTGCAATGGGAACAATTATCATACATTTTTTTGGACGTAAAACTAAATATGGGCCCTGCAAATAAGTCTCCTTTCCTACACCTTGGACATTTGCAATGCCATGCGCTCCATCCAATTTTCGGGTATTCCGTATTTTCTGTATTATCCATACCAATTAAAATCAATAATTATAAAATATACCTAATTGTATTTGCTGCAAATATACCGTTTTAAAATTTACACTAAAAGAAACGGTTGCTGTAAATTAACAATTATTTGTAATATAATTTTTAAACCTTTAATCCTTTGATTTTTAGTTGGCTAATTCGGTTTCTAGTAAAGTTAATTTGTGTATTTTTTTTAAGTCCTTTTTAGGAGTAAAAGTCCCTTTAGGGATTAAGGATAGTAGATCGCGAATTACAATCGATGCTGCAGTTCCACCAAATGCTGCTGGAATATAAGACATGGTGCCGTATGCAGATTTCTTAAAGTTTGAACCATCTGTATATAAGAGCGAGTTCGCTTGGTGTAGCTCCGTAGAAAATACGACCTTCACCCCGTCATATATTCCGCTCTTCTTTAGTTTTTTTCGGATGTAAAATGCGAGCTTACAATTGTAACTGCGGCTAATGTCAGCCACTTTAATTTGTGTAGGGTCTATTTTTCCTCCTGCACCCATGGAGCTGACAAATGGGATGTTCCTTTCTTTTGCTAATCTAATAAAACTAAGCTTGGGAGTGATACTGTCTATAGCATCTAGGCAGTAATCTGGCTTATTTTCGAGGAGCTCCTTTATTTTTTCAGGTAGAATAAACTCATTGATAACAGTGAGATCGATTTTAGGATTGATATCTCTTAACCTTTCGGCCATTACTTCCACCTTTTGTTTGCCTTCAGTGGATATTAAAGCAGGTAACTGACGATTTCTATTGGAACTTTCTACAGTATCTCCATCGATAATTGTCATTTTACCAACTCCACTTCTGCATAAAAATTCTGCAGCAAAAGAACCTACACCACCCATTCCTAAAACTAGAACGTGGCTGTTATTCAATTTTTTTATTGCCTCAGTTCCTAGTATAGATTCAGATCTGCTAAGCCAGGATAAATCATTCATGGTAATTTATATACTGTATTAAAATTTTTTAAAATAGCCCTTTTTAATTCAGGCATATCCATTTTTCTAATAACGCAAAGGTAAAAATATATTTCTTCTATTGCTTCAATATTAGAATCAGTTTCAAGGAATATAGAGTCAATAGGAATGTTTTTAACCATTTCCTGATGGTTATCATTTAATACTTGAGGACCTAAGCTCAAGTAATAACCTTTATCAATCAGCTGTTTGGCAAGCTGGTAATTTTTAGCAAAGCCATGAAAAATAACAGGAGGTGAACTTTGATCAAATGTACCATCTAAAATGCTTACGATTTCCTGATAGGCCCTAACACAATGAATAATAAGGGGCTTTTGTAATAGGCTAGCTAACTCTACTTGACGTAGAAATACTTCTATCTGCAAATTTAAGTTTTCACTTTTTCTTTTATCAATTCCACACTCACCTATGGCAATAACTTCTTTTTGTTGAGCTTGCCTCTCTAGTGTGCGTAGATCAGCCTCTAATGTTACTTCCTTTAAAAACATGGGGTGTAGACCCAAAGTATGTGGCGTATTTATTTGGACGTATTCTCCTACATGAAAACTTTGAATCCTATAGAAAGAGGTGGAGAAAATAGACGATTCATGCGCGTGATTGTCAATATATGGAATGTTTATTTTTGAATGCATGTATCTAAAGTATCTAATAGGGTAGAAGCTTTAATTAAACATTCCTCATATTCCTTCTCTCCGTCTGAGAGCTGCGTGATTCCTCCTCCAACATGAAAGGAAAGGTACTCTTTTGTACGATCGTAAATTAATGTTCGTATCACTACGTTGAAATCCATATCGCCCCAAGGTGTTTGATAACCAATACTTCCTGAATATACGCCTCTATTACTGCTCTCTAGTTCTTCAATGATTTCTAGAGCACGTTTCTTTGGAGTCCCGGTCATTGAGCCCGGTGGAAATGTGGCACCTAGAATTTCACCAAGGGATGTGTTTGGTGGAAGCTCCCCTTGAACAGTTGAAACAAGCTGATGGACATGAGAATAGCTTTGGACTTGTAAGTTTTTTGTTCTATTTACGGTACCGGGAATAGAAATTTTACTCAAGTCATTACGAACTAAATCTACCACCATTAAGTTTTCTGAACGTTCTTTGATGTTTTTTAAAAGTTGTTCCTTTAATTCTAGGTCTTTCTGTAAATCTTGATCTCTTGGCGCAGTTCCTTTTATGGGTTGAGAGATAATTTGATTGCATTTCTTTTTAAAATAACGCTCTGGTGAAGCAGACAAGACATACAGAGATTCATATTTAAAAAAACATGAAAATGGCGAAGGGGCATTTTTAGTAAGCTTGAAATATAGGCTTTCAAGATCATTTAGTTTAATATCTGAACGGTAAAACTCTTGGCAGAAGTTCGCCTGGTATAGGTCTCCTTTAGCTATATAATTTTTCAATTGGTTAAATGACGATAAGTATTCTTGCTTAGAGATTCTAGGTTTAAAAGGAGGGATTACATCCTGACTAGGAAGTAAGGGAGCGTAATCCTGAATTTCCGATAAAATCTGCTCAGGATTATCAGCTTCAATGTGAATTTTGCCCTCAAGTTTATAAATAATAATTTCAGGTATAAAAAAATGCAGCTTACTATCTGTAATACTCCTGTCCTTTAGATTCTTAACAGGCTCTACCTCATCTTTTAGTTCGTAAGTTAAGTAGCCTGTAATCCAGCTTCCACTATGGCGCTTTACAAATGTATCAAGCTTGGAAAGACTTTCTTTATCGTTGCTTGCAGTCCTTATAGCATCTTTACAACCTGCAAATAGGATGAATTCATACATCGAATATGCACTGTCGTTGGCATTGGAAACAAGTATATTGAAAGCCTTAAATTGTTTACTCCAATTTAAGGCTTTCGAAATCCAATTATCGTCAGTATTATAATTCTGAAGCATGGTATTGCCACCTTATAATTCGATGGTCTGCTTTCTATCTGGCCCTACTGATAAGTAGGTTATATTTACTTCTAGTTCTTTTTCTAGATAGTCTATATATTCTTTTAACGAATGTGGTATTTCATTAGTTTGAGTGATGGAAGTAATATCTTGCTTCCAGCCTTTAAACTCTTTTAAAATAGGTTTTGGGCTGATAGTAGATATGTCGTATGGCATATAGTCAATAACTTCACCTTCATACTCGTAATGCGTACAAACTTTGATTGTATCAAAACCGTCAAGCACATCTGCTTTGGTCATGATTAGATCTGTAACTCCGTTTAGCATTACTGCATATTTTAATGCAGGCAAATCAATCCAACCAGTTCTACGAGCACGTCCAGTGGTAGCGCCAAATTCATGTCCTTGCTTTCTTAGCTCTTCTCCAACTTCATCATCTAGTTCAGTAGGGAAGGGACCACCACCAACACGCGTACAGTAGGCTTTAAAGATACCGTATACTTTACCTATTTTATTAGGTGAGATTCCCAGGCCGGTACATGCACCTGCAGAGGTTGTATTTGAGGAAGTCACAAAAGGATAAGAACCGTAATCGATATCTAATAGAGTTCCTTGTGCACCTTCTGCCAATACTTTTTTTCCCTCTTTTAAGTACTGATTAACTAGATGCTCTCCATCTACGTGTTTGATTTTCTTTAAAAATTCGATGGCTTTGAAAAAGGCTTCTTCACGACCTTGGAAGTCAGGAATCTCTCCGAAATGCCCTAACATCCTTAGGTGTTTATCTCTTAAACCTTCATACTTCTCTTTGAAGTTTGGTAAGTCAATATCACCAATACGCAAACCATTTCTACCAGTTTTATCCATGTAGGTTGGTCCAATTCCTTTCAAGGTTGAACCGATTTTAGACTTGCCCATGTTAGATTCAGAGGCAGCATCTAAAAGCTGGTGAGTAGGTAGTATAAGGTGTGCTTTCTTTGATATAACCAAATTATTCGAGGCAAGTAAGTCGTAACCAGCATCTGCTAGCGTGTCTATTTCCCTTTTTAAAATGATTGGATCTATAACAACACCGTTTCCAATGAGGTTCAGTGTATTGCTGTTAAATATACCAGAAGGTATGGTATTTAACACGAATTTTTTATTATCAAATTCAAGAGTGTGTCCAGCGTTTGGACCTCCTTGAAATCTAGCAATTAGATCGTATTCGGGGCAGAGTACATCAACAATTTTTCCTTTGCCTTCATCACCCCATTGTAGACCTAACAAAACATCCACTTGCATATCAAATGTGATTGAGTTATCAATTATATAGAAAATTATTAAACAATAGCTAATTTATTAAGGGTCCATTGCTTCTCAGTTTTGCACAAGATGTAATAAAACTGAACAAAAACAACTTCACATGATTAAGCTTGTGATTCATCAGTAGATTTTTTCTTTTTTTTCTCTTCCTTTAATCTACAGTCCTCACAAACTCCATACAGGTTTAATGAATGGTGTTTCACTTGGAATTTCATTAAATCACCAATCATTGTCTGTATTTGATGAATTCTAGGGTCACAGAATTCAATCACTTTACTGCATTCAATGCAAATAAGGTGATCGTGTTGTTTGTAGCCATAGGATTTTTCAAATTGGGCCATATTACGGCCAAATTGATGTTTGGTTACTAAATCACAGGAAACTAAAAGTTCTAATGTATTGTAGACGGTTGCTCTACTTACACGATATTTCTTATTTTTCATATGGATATAGAGAGACTCTACATCGAAATGATCCGTTCGTGAATAAATCTCTTCCAATATGGCATACCTCTCAGGCGTCTTTCTTAGATTTTTACTTTCTAAGTAAGCCTCAAAGATTTTTTTTACCGTTTCGAAGTTATCAATTGTTTGATTCATGTGCTTTTTTAACTGTTACAAAGCTACCAAAATTATATGAAAGTACAACCAAAAATAAAAGGCTTAATCCTTGTTGACTTCTTGGTTTTCATATTCATACCTGGAGACCCCTGTAATGCCTGAAATAGCCTTTAATGTTTTAATTAAACTGTTGAGTTGTTGAATGTCTCTAACATATACCATAATGTGTCCCTCGAATATACCTTCTTCACTAGAAATAGAGATACTCCGAATATTGACATTGTATTCCTGATAGATGACCGTAGTGATTCTATTAACGAGACCTACATCGTCAATCCCAACAATTTTTAATCCCGATAAGAAGCCTACGGAATTTTTTACAGTTGAGCTCCATCTTGCCTTCAATATTCTGTAGCCGTAGTGAGCCATTAATTTGGATGCGTTTGGACAGCTTGTTCTATGGATTTTTATTCCTGCATTAACCGTTAGGAAACCAAATACATCATCTCCTGGAATGGGGTTACAACATTTTGCAAATGTGTAATCTATCTTCTGCAACTCATCACCTATTAATACCTCATCTATTTCTTTCTTATTGATCTTTTCAGTAAGCCCAGAAATATGCGCATTAAACTGGTTGATTTTATGTTCTGGTTGCTTTCTATGTTCAGCAAACTCTTTTAATTCCTTCGTATCAATCTGCCCTTTGGCTATATTGAAGAATAGATCCTGTGTGTTTTGAAAGTTAAAATAGGTAGCTATCTTATGGATGTTTTCGGAATTGTAAGTAATCTTTAAAGTTTTTAGCTTGCGTTCTAAGATTTCTTTGCCGTCTTCGGCAACTTTTCTTTTTTCTTCTTTAAGTGAAGATTTAATTTTTGACCTAGCCTTGGCAGTAACCACAAAGTTAAGCCAATCTTCTTTGGGTCTTTGCTTGGGGGAGGTAAGTATCTCTACTTGATCTCCGTTCTGAAGTTTGTGGTTTAAAGGAACTAATTTATGATTGACCTTTGCTCCAATGCAAGTAGCTCCAATATCGGTGTGTATTTCAAATGCGAAATCCAGTGCAGTAGCACCATTAGGAAGCTGCAGTAAAGCACCTTTTGGAGTGAAGATAAATACCTCGTCTGAGAATAAGTTCATTTTAAACTCATTCACAAAGTCTAATGCATTTTGTTCAGGGTTACCTAAAATATCCCTTACTTTTTGTATCCATTGATCCAGAGAGCTATCTGAATTCGAGTCTTTCGATTCTTTATATTTCCAGTGGGCTGCAAATCCCTTTTCGGCAATTTCATTCATTCGCCTGGTGCGAATCTGTACTTCCACCCATTGCCCCTTAGGTCCCATCACTGTGGTGTGCAGCGACTCGTATCCATTTGCTTTTGGCGAGGAAACCCAGTCTCGAAGTCTATCGGGATTTGGGCGATAGAGGTCGGTAATAATTGAGTATACTTTCCAACATTCGGCCTTTTCTTTTTCATCCACCGCATCGATCACCACCCGAATTGCAAATAGATCGTAAACCTCCTCAAAGGGAATGGATTTCTTTCGCATTTTCGTCCAAATTGAATGTATGGATTTGGGACGGCCAAAAACATCCGCATTAATGCCTTGCTCATCTAGAATTTCCCGAATAGGTGCAACAAAGTCAGCAATATATCTTTCCCTTTCTGCTTTTTTCTCATTGAGCTTTCTAGCTATAAACTTATACGTATCGGGGTCCGTATATTTCATAGAGAGGTCCTCTAATTCAGATTTTATAGCATAAAGTCCCAATCTGTGCGCTAATGGGGCATACAGATAGCTCGTTTCTGAGGCGATTTTAAGTTGTTTGTGCCGGTCCATAAATTCCATTGTTCGCATATTATGCAACCGGTCCGCTAGTTTGATTAATATTACTCTAACATCATCAGCTAAAGTGAGTAGCATCTTACGGAAGTTTTCTGCCTGAACAGAGCTGTTGGGGTCAAATACGCCCGATATTTTTGTAAGGCCATCTATAATTCGGGTAACCTTTTTCCCAAATTGAGCCTCTATATCTTCTAGGGTAATATCGGTATCCTCCACCACATCATGCAATAATGCACACACAATCGAGGTCGTCCCTAAACCAATTTCCTCTGCGGCAATTTGCGCTACGGCAATAGGGTGGAATATATACGGCTCCCCAGACTTTCGCCTCATCTTTTTATGGGACTCTAAGGCTAAATCAAAGGCCATGCGGATTTCCTTCTTGTCACCTCTTTGTAGAGTAGGTTTACAAGCCCTTAATAAAGCTCTATAGCGTTTTCGTATTTCTTTGTTTTCAGCCTCTATATCAATAACATATTCTTCCATGTATACCCGCTATGAATTGTTTGGTTAAAATAATCTTACTAACTTTAAAGTGTAAATTAATACAAATTAATGTATAAATACCTTTAAATTTAATTAATTTTGTTTAAGCTGATAAGGAAGTAAGATAAAATTGAAAAAAAACACCTTACATATTTTTTATTGGGGCATACGCTTTGTGGTGCTTTTTTTTCCTATGACACTTATGAGTCAAGAGCTTACATTGCCTCATTATGGTGAAGGAACGCCGCAAACGATTAAAGGATATATGACAAATACATTAGAATCGGGAGAGGTATTGCCTTGGTTTCCAATTCAAGAAGTTGTCATCACCGCTCGAAGAACATTCTCTAACGCTAAAAAAAGACAAGAATATTTACGCCTTCGTAAGAATGTAATCCGGGTTCTGCCATACGCTATTTATGCTCAAAAAAGATACGAGCAGCTAGACAGAGACCTCGCTCTGGTGCGCGGGCGAAGGGAAGAGAGGAAGCTTATTAAAGCTTGTGAGAGTGAAATTAAAGAAAAAATAAAAAATGAAGTGAAAAATATGACCATCTCCCAAGGTCAAATATTAGTCAAGCTTATTGAAAGGCAAACTGGAAATACGAGTTTTGAAATGCTTAAGGATATTAAAGGGGGATTGACTGCAGGGATCTATCAAGGTATAGCGAAACTTTTCGGGCATAATCTTCGGGCAACCTATGACC
>DXEZ01000113.1 GCA_019114715.1 Candidatus Sphingobacterium stercoripullorum
CAGAAAAACTTTACCTTTGTAAGTTCAATTTAAAAAGTATGAAGCTCCCTATAGTTGCCTACGGGCATCCTGCACTCAGAAAAGAGACAGTTGAGATCAATGAAGAATATCCAAAGCTCCAAGAGCTAATCGACAACATGTTTGAAACCATGTACAATGCAAATGGCATCGGTCTAGCGGCACCCCAAGTTGGGCTTTCGATACGGTTATTTATTGTTGATGGAACTCCTTTAGCTGAAGACGATGAAGACGGTCCTGGAGACAAGTCATTAGAGAATTTCAAGAAAGTATTTATCAATCCTATAATTGTGGAAGAGCGAGGTGAAAATTGCTCCCTTACAGAGGGTTGTTTAAGTATACCGGACATCTCTGAAGAGGTTCTTCGTCAAGACACAGTAGTAATTAACTACTTAAATGAAGAGTTTGAGGAGATCGAAGAGGAATACACTGGTATGGCTGCCCGTATCATTCAGCATGAATACGACCACATTGAAGGAAAGCTTTTTGTAGATAAATTATCTCCTCTTACAAAGGCAAGAGTAAAAAGAAAATTAGACTTGATTAAAAAAGGAGCTATTTCAGTCCGTTATCCGATGCAATTCGTTAATTTGAAAAAGAAGAGAAGCTAGTATTGTGTTAGGAAGACTTCATCGTCTTCCTATATAACACATCAATCGATTCGTCTTCCAATTACTGGCAAAGTAAACTTATACTTTACTGAAATAATTCGAATTATAAATACGATCGACGAGCTTACAAATGTGTTTACATCATCGCGAACATGAAGGCCTTTTAGGATAACAAAAAGTAACGCTCCGGAGACACAAGCAGTTGCATATATTTCTTTTCGAAAAATCAGTGGAGTTTCGTTTAATAGGGTGTCTCTGGTTACCCCACCCATTACCGCAGAAAACATCCCTAGGACAACGGCAGCAGCTTCTGAGCTTTCATAAAGCAAAGATTTTTGAACTCCTACTGCACAGAAAAAACCGATACCTATAGCATCAAAAAATGTGAGCGTTCGCGCTAAACGATCTAGCTCCTTATTGAAGACGGATGAGATAAAAACTCCTAATAAAATTACAAGCAAATAGTTACTATCATCTACCCAAACAGGCCTTAAGTTTAAAAACACATCCCGCAATGATCCACCACCAATTGCAGTGATAAACCCTGTGAAGGTAGCTCCAAAGATATCTATACGCTTACGATGAGCAGCCATTGCTCCAGAAATGGCAAACACCATTGTCCCCAGTAAGTCGATTATGTAAATTACGCTCATAATATTTTCGAATCGCAAAAATAATAATTTTGTCTAGCTATACAATAGACACACTTCTCAAAACTCGATCAAACGGTTAACCCCTGCCATACTATCCTTTTAAAAGACAACAAATACTATTCTCCTACTTGCACGAACAAGTACAATTAAGATTGTTAAATTTGAAGCTTAAATAAGTTTAAATTGTATTTTTAATTAAGGTAAGTCTTTTAAGTTTAGTTCCAAAATATAGGAAATATTTTAAAATGAAGTGAGCAACTGTTTGTTTTGCTATAATTTTTCACCAGATTGGCATTGCCAAAAAGAGACACACTTAAAAAAAACAAGACATAATTTTAATAGTATGAGAGCGGTTATACAACGCGTAATAGAGGCATCCTGTAAAGTTGACGAAGAAACCACTGGAAGTATTAACCAGGGACTGTTAATCTTTTTAGGGGTTCAAGAAGAAGATACAGATGAGGATATTGAATGGCTATCGAATAAAATTGTAAACCTTAGGATCTTTAGCGATGATCAAGGAAAAATGAATAAATCTATTCAAGAAATAAGAGGAGAAATATTATTAATATCACAATTCACCTTATTCGCGCTAACAAAAAAAGGCAACAGGCCTTCTTTTATACACGCTGCAAAACCGCAGAAAGCACTATTACTATACAATAAAATGAGTGAAAGACTTAGTGTTCTTTTAAATCAGCCGGTAGCTACAGGAAAATTCGGAGCCGATATGAAAATAAAAGCCTTGAACGATGGCCCGGTAACCATCATTATGAACACAAAAGATAAAGACAACTTTTAATTATGACCATAGAAGAAGCACAAAAAATTATTGACGAGTGGATTACTACTGTAGGAGTCCGATATTTTAATGAACTGACCAATACTGCAATTTTAATGGAAGAAGTTGGCGAAGTGGCGCGAATCATGTCGCGGGTTTACGGCGAGCAATCCTTTAAAAACCCAGAGGAAAAACCAGAGTTAGCAGATGAATTAGCAGATGTACTTTTTGTTCTAATCTGTATTGCCAACCAAACGGGCATTAATTTAACTGATGCTTTAAATAAAAACCTAGAAAAGAAAAGCATCAGAGATAGCCAGAGACATCTAAAAAATGATAAATTAAAATAACTTAATATGATAAAAAAACTAACAGCAATTTGGATTATCCCTCTATTCTTATGGATACAGTGCGGCACCGATAATCCCAAAGAGGTTTATGAAGCAGAGGTTTTTGAACAGGCCGCAGTGGTTACCGCACATCCCATAGCCTCTAAAATTGGAGCAGAGATTTTAGAGAAAGGTGGCAATGCCGTTGATGCTGCGGTTGCCGTTAAATTTGCTCTAGCAGTAGTATATCCAAATGCTGGTAATTTAGGAGGTGGGGGCTTTTTAGTATACCGGACCCACCAAGGGGAGTACAATACGCTGGACTTTAGAGAAAAAGCTCCGCATCGTGCAGATAAAGATATGTATTTGGACGATCAAAAAAACCCCATCGAAGATTTAAGTCTATATAGTGAGCTAGCTAGCGGAGTGCCGGGTTCTGTTGCTGGGATGGCAGAAGCACATAGTAAATACGGTACAATGGAATGGAGCGAGCTACTCAAGCCTTCGATAGAATTAGCAAAAAATGGATTTAAAATCACTAAAAGGCAAGCCAAAGAATTTAATCACTATCAAAAACGCTTCAAAAAATTAAACCCGAGCGGAGCGGCAATAATCAAGGATGATCCTTGGGTAGAGGGTGATTTATTTATCCAGACTGAGTTAGCAGAAACTTTAGTAAGAATTGGAGAGTTTGGAGCGGATGGTTTCTATAAAGGAGAAACGGCGGAGCTCATAGTTCAGCAGATGCAACAAGGTAATGGAATTATCACTTTAGAAGACCTCGAGTCTTATGAAGCGATATGGCGAGAGCCTATTGTGGGCGACTATAAGAACTATAAAATAATCTCTATGCCTCCACCATCTAGCGGCGGGGTAGCTTTGCTTGCATTATTACAGTCTGTTGAGCCTCTCCCTATTTCATCTTGGGGCTTCCAAAGCGACTCTACAGTACGGGCTATGGTGGAAGCCGAAAGGAGAATTTATGCAGATCGAGCCATGCACCTAGGTGACCCTGATTTTTTCGATGTTCCTGTTGAGCAGTTAGTTAATAAAAACTTCAATATGGAAAGGATGAAACAAGTGGATTTAACACAGGCAACCCCTAGTAAGGAGGTTCGGGCAACCTATTTCCCAGGCTATTATTACGAAGAGCCTGAAGAAACCACTCACTTTAGCATAGTAGATGCTGCTGGAAACGCCATATCACTTACCACTACGATTAACGATTCATACGGGTCAGGCGTGTGGGTAAAAGGCGCAGGTTTTCTATTGAATAACGAAATGGATGATTTTTCAATCAAACCTGGAACGCCAAATATGTATGGCCTGTTAGGTGGTGTTGCAAATGCTATAGAGCCTAATAAAAGGATGCTTAGCGCTATGACTCCAACGATAGTAGAAAAAGACAACGAGCTGTTTATGGTGGTCGGAACACCAGGAGGATCAACAATAATAACCTCTGTATTTCAAACCATCCTCAATGTAACTGAATTTGGTATGACGGCTAAAGAATCGGTAGAAGCACCTCGGTTTCACCACCAGTGGAAACCAGACCGTATTGATGTAGAAGAAAGTGCAATTGATAGCTCTACTCGAGCAGCATTAAACCAAGCAGGCTATAATATTCACCCACGAGGGGCAATTGGCCGAGTGGAGGCTATAGTTGTACAAAAAGATGGGAAGCTCCAAGTAGGTGCAGATCCTAGAGGAGACGATGCAGCATACGGCTTTTAATCTATCGGAATAGAACCTTAAATATAAATGCCCTCAGATTGAACTCTGAGGGCATTTATATTTAAGGTAAAACGCTTAAGATAATTTAAATCTTAATTTCTTCCATCCGGCTATTATAAAACTTAAATTCTGTCAAATAATATGAAGTATTACTCTTCACTTTAATCCATTTTCCAAATTTTATTAGCCAGCTTAACCTCTTCGATATGAAGCCAGATTTAATATATGTTGCAATGTAGGGGTGAACAAAAACGGTAATATTTTTTTCGTTTTGCTCACGAAGAATATAACTTAAATTATTTTCTATATCGTCCATTAAAACAATACTAGGTCTAATTTTCCCTGTCCCTTTACAAGATGGACATGTTTCACTAGTAGTAACGTTCATTTCTGGTCTTACACGCTGCCTAGTGATTTGAACTAACCCAAATTTACTTGGAGGTAGTATTGTGTGCCTAGCACGATCTCCAGACATACAGCTTTTAAGGAAGTTATAAAGCTCCCGTCGATTAGCAGCATGGTGCATATCAATAAAATCAATGACCACAATCCCGCCCATATCTCTTAGCCTCAACTGTCGAGCTATTTCTTTGGCTGCTTCCTTATTTACTAAAAGCGCATTTTCTTCCTGATTCTCTTTATTAGAGACTCGGTTACCACTATTGACATCAATTACGTGCAACGCCTCAGTATGTTCAATGATCAGATATGCACCACCAGGTAAAGTAACGGTTTTACCAAAAGATGCCTTGATCTGTTTGTTTATACCATACTGATCAAAAATCGGCTTTTTACTTTTGTGTAGTTTGACGATTCTCTCTAGGTCGGGAGATATCTCTTTAATATAAGACCTAGTTTCTTCGTAAATTTGCTCATCATTGACGTAAATATGTGTAAACTCATCGGTTAACATATCCCGTAAGATGGTCGAAGCTCTATCCATTTCGCCGAAAACTCTTTGCGGCGGATCAACTTCGTGGAGCCGATTTACAAATCTCTCCCACTTTGATATTAAATCATTTAAATCTTTTTGAAGTTCTTCAACTCCTTTTCCCTCAGAAACCGTACGGATTATAACACCTACATTGTTGGGTTTTATACTATCAACTATTTTTTTAAGCCGATTTCTTTCTTGAGATCCTTTTATTTTTTTTGATATGGATACCACATTGGAGAAAGGTACCAATACAACAAATCTTCCAGCAAAAGACAAATCAGAACTCAATCTGGGTCCTTTGGTGGAAATAGGTTCTTTCGCAATCTGTACAGGCATAACAAGACCTCGGCTTAATACTTCTGATATTTTACCGGCCTTGTCGATGTCTTTTTCGAGCTTGAGGTTTTGAAGGAGTTTTACCTGATAATTACTATTCTTTACTATTCTCGTAAGCTTAAGCAACGAACGCACTTGTGGACCTAAATCCAGATAGTGCAAAAACGCATCCTTTTCATAGCCGACATCTACAAAAGCAGCATTTAAGCCGGGCATTATTTTTTTAATTTTGCCCATGTAGATATCTCCGACAGAAAAGCTGTCGTCCATTTGCTCGTGATTTAGCTCAACGAGTTGTTTATCCTGTAGTAAAGCAATAGTCACCCCTTTGTTTGGGGTTGAATCAATTATTAATTCCTTTACCAACAGCTACCAAATTTAAGGGTAGTATTTAAACTAAACCCATATTAAACACTAAAACAAACTCTTCAGCTACTTCGTATTATTCGCAATAGTGAGAATATGTTTAACCGAAAAACACTCTTTTATCTAAGGCCCATTTGTCACCTTGCGAGATCACTTCTCTCGATGTTATTCGATTCGTAAAACGATGCAGGATGGGACAAAAACGAAGAAAAAGAGCAAGGTTTAACCAGCTCTTTTTACACCCATTTAAAGGCCTTTAAAGACGTTACTTTTTCTTATGTCTATTTTTTCTTAAACGTTTTTTACGTTTGTGGGTAGCCATTTTGTGTCTTTTTCTTTTCTTTCCGCTTGGCATAACTTTAATATTTTTTAATAATACAATATTGTTAATAAAATAATTTTAAAAACCACTTAGCTCTTCGATCTTCCTATCTATAAACTGAGACAGTGTAGGATCTGAAGCTAGTCGCTTACTTGTTTCAAATGCAGCAATAGCCTCTTGTTTCATACCCAGGTTTTCATAACCTGTTGCAAGATAAAAATAGGCTTCTACGTCTTCTTCCTGTTCAACTACAACAAGAAATCTGTCTACAGCTTTATCAAACTGTCGGCTTTGTAAAGAAAACACTCCTAAAGCCTTGTTCGCTTCTAAGTTCTTTGGATCCTCTTCAACCACTTCTTGTAGCAAAGCGATCCCGGCCATAGGATTTGCTCCCGAACCAACTATACTTGCGCCCAGTCCCGTTTTTGCAGACAAATTACCCGGCTCTACTGCTAGTACCTTTTCGTAGGAATGAATTGCACGTTGGGTTAATTCTTGAGCAAGAGTGGTGTCTTGCAAGTTTTGCGAACCTTCCCTATAAGCATCAGCTGCTAACAACCAATTCGGGGTCGAATCTTCAATTTCCGCTATCTCTTGGAATAAAAATCCTTGAGGCGCCTTCTTTGCTACATCTTCCCATTGTTCAGCTAAAGCCTTGAGTAATTCTAACTTCTCCGAATCTGAACCAGCAGACTGGATCTCAGACTCCTTACCAGATATCTCTTGTGCAATCGAGGGATTTAGAGAGCTTTTATAAATTTCTGAAACAGAAGCATAACTAAAAGTAGATACAGCGTCAGCTTCATTTGCCTGAGCTTCCGCATCTTCTTCGTCAATTAACCCTTTTAAAGGCTGTGTTAAAAGAAAGACCATGAGGCCTATAACCCCTAAAATAATTAATATTTGCTTCGTGCTTAATTTCATTTAATAATTTATAAAGCTGTTTATGCTATTTTACTTTGTTACCTTCTTTTACCTTTTCAACAAAAACCTTTGCAGGCTTGAAACTAGGCACATAGTGTTCAGGTATAATGATAGCAGTATTCTTAGAAATATTACGAGCAGTTTTTTGCGCTCTTTTCTTTACTACAAAACTACCAAAACCTCTAATATACACATTTTCGCCTTCGATCATGGCATTTTTAACAACTTTGAAAAAAGCTTCAACCGTTTCTTGCACATCGACTTTTTCTAAACCAGTTTTGTTAGAAATTTCTGCGATAACTTCTGCTTTCGTCATAATTTTACTCTCTAATAATTTATTTATTTAATAACAATAACTACCTAATACTAATGGGCTTGCAAAAGTATCCTTTTTTAATGACGAAAAAAAATTTATTTCGTAATATTTGTGTTTGTTCTCTCAAGGACACCAAATTACATGCTTTTTTGCGAGATCAATCGGTTGCCTAAAAGGAGGCTTGATTGAGCAGTTCCATTAACTTGATAATATCTTCTTCCTTATGAAGGGCAGAAACAATTACTCGATCTAGACTTTCAGAGTGACTATACGGATAGGGAAAGCTAGATATTATCATTTTATTTTTATAAAACATCTCGTACCATCGGCCTTTCATCGCGGTTAACACCGGCATATTGGACAACATTTTTATTTTTTCAGATTCAGCATACCGATTTAGTAAAAGTAAGTTACTTTGTAACTGGCCCCAATTCTCCTCGTAATACTTCCACCCTTCAAGCAAGCTAGCAATTCCAGCAGGTGATGGCGGTGATGCACCGATAAAATTCGCTGAACTACGTATTTTATTTATCACCGATTCGCTGGCTAAGACAAGGCCAGCATCGATACAAAACACCTTCGCTAAAGAAGCTACCACAACCAACTCTACATTTGTAGGTAAGGAATGCTTACGCAAACTGACCTTCCCCTTGTTTAAAAGGCCTATCCCATGGGAGTCATCCAAAATGAGGGTAATTTGTTTATTTGCATGGAGCTTATTGAGGCTGGAAAAATCAAACTGTTGTGGGTAAAGATTGTCCACAGTATTGGATATTAATAAAAGACGATCTATATCCTTTCCTGCAACCTCTCTATTAATTTCCTCAATCCACTCTGGAATACTCCCAGCTGAAGACTGAACAACTTTCTTATTCATTGGATTACCACTTGGCACTAAGCTGGGATGAATAAAAGGAGAGCAATACACCTTATCAGCCTGCTCTACTGAAATATCGACTGCAGATCGGCTGGCTAGGAATCCACTTGAAAACAATAGGGATCCTTCAAATTCAAACTGCTGAGCAAAGAAAGACTCCCCCTCATCATAAATCCCAAACCTGATGTTATTCATCCTTGATGTGCCAACATTAGCGCCTAACTTCGCTAAATACCGAACAAATAAACTTTGAAGGCTAGGGTGCAAATGTAAGCCCAAGTAGGAAGCACCGGCAAAAAATAAAAACTCTTCCCCTTCAACATCAATAAAACGCCCTGGAGCGCGGTCTATATATATTGATTTATGTCCCATAAGAATTTATAATTTTTAAAGCAGCTATTTCTTGCTGGCTAATCTCTCCGCGCGGCAACCAGTTTATGGAGATGCCTTTCCTTTCCATCCCTCTGAAAAAGGTCATTTGTCGTTTGGCGAATTGTTGAATGGCAACAGTTAATTGTGTTCTCAGCTCTACAAAATTCAATTCCCCTAAAATATATTTAGAACAGAATTTATACTCCAAACCATACCCCTGCAACACCTTGTGGCTAACTCCTTGAGCAAGAAGACTATTCATCTCATCGATAAGGCCTTGGTTTAGCCTGTCCTCTAACCGGTTTGCTATCCTCTCCCTTCTAACGCTTAATTCTGGATTAATCCCTAGAACAATAAAGGGAATCTGTTTTGGCCTTTTTATTGTAAAATCAGGGTTGTTCTTTAAAAATAGTCCTATTTCGATTGCTCTAGCTAAACGTTTCTTAGTGCTCGTATCTACACAGAAATCAATGGGTAGAGCGACTTGTTTCAGCTCCACCAGAAGTTCTTCCCTACTTTTTCGCTCCAAATTTTGCTTGAAGTCGGTGCTAGTGGGTATAGCTGAATAAGGCCTGGGATTAAGAATATGCTCAATATACAGTCCCGTTCCTCCACATAATATGGGTTGCGCTCCATTATCCGCAATTTGCGTAAAGGAGGAATAGAAATCTTGAGAAAATTGATGCAGGTTATAGGTTTCCCCTGGGCTAACGATATCAATCAAATGATAGGGAACCTCTTTGTATTGGTCTAAATCCTTCCCTGTACCTATATCCATCCCTTTAAAGACTTGCCTTGAGTCGGCGCTTATAATCTCGCCATTAAGCGCACGAGCCAATCTAACCGCTAACTTCGTCTTACCAGAGGCTGTCGGCCCTAAAATTACGATTAAAGGCAGAGGTGAATACTCCTCCCCTCCTGCCTTTGATCTTAAAGTCTGATTATTTATATCACAAACGGAGTCCATTTCTCATTCGAGGCATTACTCTTAACTACAGTCTCAATAAATGCCATCCCTCTTACCCCATCGTGTACATCAGGAAAATCGCTCATTTCTTCTGATGGTTCAATACCCAATCTTTTTGCTGATACTGTGGATGCAAAGTTTCTATATATGTTTGCAAAGGATTCTAAAAGACCTTCAGGGTGTCCTGCTGGGATCCTGGTGTTGTAGGTAGCGAAGGAACTCAATGAATAGGGTTCAGCATAATTATTACCCGTACGGTAAATTTGCCTTGGCTGATCGAGCATTTTTACTATTAAATTATTAGGATCTTCATTGGCCCATTCAACGCCTCCCTTTTCGCCATAAATACGGATGCGCAAGGCATTTTCTTCTCCGGCAGCAATTTGAGAAGCAATAAGGACTCCTTTGGATCCATTATCAAAACGTAATAAAACGTTGCCATCGTCATCCAACTGTCTACCTGGAACAAAGGTGCTTAAATCTGCACACAACTCGGTAATCTTTGAACCGGTAATATATTCTGCTAAATGCGCTGCATGCGTGCCTATATCTCCCATAGCTAGTGACTTACCAGATTTACTAGGGTCAGTACGCCAAGCAGCCCCAGCGTGACCTTCCTTTTCCGTTAATCGGCTCAGCCATCCTTGTGGATACTCTACAATTACCTTTCTAATCGCGCCAAAATGACCTTTCTTAACCATCGCTCTAGCTTGTTTAACCATCGGATACCCAGAGTAAGTATGTGTCAAGCAAAGCGTGCGACCAGTTTCTTCTACAATTTTTTGCAACTCTAAAGCTTCCTCTAAAGTCAAGGTCATTGGTTTTTCAACAACTACATCAAATCCTTTTAACAAGGCTAACTTAGCGGGTGCAAAATGCAAAAAGTTAGGAGTAACTATGGTTAAAAAATCCATGCGTTCCGATTCAGGCAGTTCTGCCTCTTTTTCAATCATCTCCTCAAAACTCCCATAAACCCTATCTGGATTTACAAAAAGCTCTTTTCCAGAAAGCTGACTAGTTTCAGGGTCTACACTAAATGCACCACATACTAATTCAATCTTACCATCAATAAAAGCGGCTATTCGGTGTACAGCTCCAATAAACGCATCTTTACCGCCACCAACCATGCCCATACGAAGTTTTCTATCCATAGTTACTTTTTTGTTTTAATTTTTTACCTGTTAAATATACCAAATCATTAACACACTTCCTTAGAGATTCTAAGTATTTCCAAGGTTTACCCCTTATTAATTGTTCATATTAATAACCTTTACCTAAAATTCCTTTGAAATTACAATACTCAACTCGTCAACTTTCAGCAATACTAGTACTGCTTCAGCTTACCAATCACTTGAAAGAAAGTGGAACAACTTGTACTAGTGCATACAAAAAAGCTGCTCCAGTAACCCAGAACAGCTCTATTCATTAAAAGTACGTTTTAAAGCCTAAGCGCCAGTTTTTTTCGCTGCCACTCTTCTATCGGACTCTTTCAATAAAATCTTTCTTAATCTTATATTTTCAGGAGTCACCTCAATGTATTCATCCCCTTGGATATATTCCATAAATTGCTCCAGCGACATCTTCAATGCAGGTGCTATTCGAAGACCATCATCCGATCCCGCCGCTCTAATGTTATTGAGCTGCTTACCTTTTGTGACGTTAATAGGAAGGTCGTTATCACGGATATGTTCACCCAAGATTTGTCCTTCATAAATATCTGCTCCTGGATCGATAAAAAATGTACCTCTATCTTGAAGCTTATCTATAGAGTAAGGAGTCGCAGTTCCAGTATCTAATGAAACTAACACGCCGTTCTGTCTTTTTGGAATAGTGCCTTTCCAAGGCTCATATCCCTTAAAACGGTGCGCAATAACCGCCTCTCCAGCAGTAAGAGTCATCAACCTATTCCTTAACCCAATAATACCACGAGCAGGAATATCAAACTCCAGGTGCTGCATTGCTCCCTTACTTTCCATAATCAACATCTCCCCTTTTCTTTGGGTAACAAGTTCGATTACTTTCCCAGACATAACCTCAGGAACATCCACCACTAGGACTTCAACCGGTTCCATTTTCACACCGTCCACCTCTTTAATGATCACCTGTGGTTGGCCCACTTGCAATTCATACCCTTCTCTTCGCATCGTTTCAATGAGTACGGATAAATGAAGGATTCCTCTTCCATATACTAACCACGCATCAGCAGAATTAGTTGGCTCAACACGTAATGCTAAATTTTTCTCAAGTTCTTTTTCTAATCGTTCAAAAAGGTGTCTAGAGGTAACAAATTTTCCTTCTTTACCAAAAAACGGTGAATTGTTAATAGTAAAGAGCATATTCATTGTTGGCTCATCAATATGGATAACATCCATTTGTTCTGGTTTCTCAAAATCAGCAATTGTATCGCCAATATCAAAACCGTCAAGCCCTACAACCGCACAAATATCACCTGCGCTTACTTCGGAAACCTTCTTTCTCCCTACCCCTTCAAATAGGTGCAATTCTTTAACTCTACCTTTTTCAATCTTACCATCAGCTTTAACTAGGCTTACTGGTTGGTTTTCCTTTATTGTCCCTCGGCTAACGCGGCCAATCGCAATTCTTCCAACAAATGAAGAGTAGTCAAGCGAAGTAACCTGCATTTGAAGTGTTCCCTCAGTAACAGCAGGTGCTGGAATATACTTTATGATAGCATCTAATAAGGGAGAGAAATCTTCGGCTGGTTTTTTCCAGTCAGTAGACATCCAACCGAGCTTAGACGATCCATAAAGCACTGGAAAATCTAGTTGTTCCTCAGTTGCATCTAGCGAAAAGAACAAGTCGAATACTTGTTCATAAACTTCATCAGGGCGGCAATTTTCCTTATCCACCTTATTGACCACCACAATAGGCTTCAAGCCTAAGCTTAAGGCCTTTTGTGTAACAAATCGTGTCTGAGGCATAGGGCCTTCAAAAGCATCAACGAGTAATATCACTCCATCAGCCATCTTTAATACACGTTCAACCTCGCCACCAAAGTCAGCGTGTCCTGGGGTGTCGATTACATTAATCTTCGTCCCATTGTATTTTACGGCAACGTTTTTAGAAACAATTGTAATACCTCTTTCTCTTTCAAGGTCAATATTATCTAAAATGAGATTACCTTCTTCAGGCTCATCTTTTATTTGCGTAGTAAAATGTAAAATCTTGTCAACCAGGGTAGTTTTTCCGTGGTCAACGTGTGCTATTATAGCAATATTACGAATGTTTTGCATACAGCTTTAAATAAGGTTACGAAGATAAGTTTTTTTAAAAACTCTACTTCATTTTTTATATCTTTTATTATTAATTTTTTCTCTGGATTGAAGTTTTATTACTCTCCAGCGATTTCTCTACGTACTCTGCTTAAACTCTCCGGGGTAATCCCTAAATAAGAAGCTATCATCCATTGAGGGATTCTTTGCGTTGTATCAGGATACCTCTCAAGAAAGGCCAAATAACGTTCTTTTGCTGTCATTGATAGCAACGATTGAATACGCTTCTCTTGGGTATAAATATTCCTTTGCAAGGAATCGTTTACAAAGCAGCCATAAACAGAACTGAGCTCAGTAGCATGGCGGTTATAATCCTCATGTAAATAAACGACGATAGAATCTTCAATAGATTTTATAAAAAACTCGGAGGGTTCGGAAAAATACAAACTCGAACGGTCTGTTAGTATCCAGTTTTCTGGGGCAATATGAATAATTCGCTCCTGTCCCTTCTCATTCAGGGTTTGATTAATTAAAAGCCCTTCTTCTACAAAAAATATATAACGGCAAATTTCTCCTGCCTGCAGCAAATAGGAATTTGTTGGAACACTACGAAAATGAAAATAATCTCGTAGCTGATATAGATTTTCTGGGGTAAGGCCTCCCTTATTAATCATATAGCTAAAAAAGCGTGTCTGCTCTAGATTTTCTATAAAGATCTTTTTCATTTGTATAAAACTGTAAATTGAAAATCTAGCGGCTGAAAATGTTTAAGGAGGTCTTTTATAAAGTCATCCCCATATCGTAAATAATAGGGAGCAAAATTTTCCACTCTTTCTTGCAAGACCCCATCAGGGAAAAGCTGTTCTTTAACTCGACCAATTTGAATTAACGCCTCGGCATGATTCTTCTTTTCCGCTCTAAGAAGCTTTTTCTCTAAGTTTTTAATGGACTTCTTAAGTCTAGCCTTTACAGCATCGGTACTCTGAGAAAGGGTGGGATCAATTTTATGGGCGCGGAGCTTTATTTTACTAAAAACACCATTTATTTCCAGCCACTCATCGTTTAAGTTAAGACGATGCTTTGTTGTCCGCTTAACGAACTCTGATTTAAGAACATCTTCCGACTTGAAAATACTTTTAAAACTAAAATCCAGGCGAAAAATTTTTTCCGCTGTTTTTTTATTCATAACCATGGCAGAGTTCCGAGGAATTAAAATCGGAAACGTAACGTTAAGCTCTTGAAAAGTACTTTTCAATTGCAGCCAATAGGCAACCTCAGCACCTCCTCCTATGTAAGCTAGGTTTGGCAACAGCACTTCTTGATAAACTGGCCTCATGATTACATTAGGACTAAATTTCTCAGGAAAACGATCGATCTCTTGAAGGATCTCATCTTCCGTAAACTCGATTTCCTGATTGAAAACTTTAAACTTTTTGCCCTCAAGTACGAGTCTACTTCTTTTCCCTTCATGGAGGTAAAAAAAGTTAACCTCTCTCGTAAACACTTGCGTCTTATAGCCTCTCTCTTGCAGCAACTCATCGGTAGCTGAAACATTTTTATAAGATATCTGCTCTACGATATCTTTTTTGATGTAAGGTGTAAAAACCGACTTGAAGTCTTTTGAATCCGCATCAACAATAACAAGCCCAGATTCATGAAAAAGCTGATGTACTAAGTATCTCGTCGCTTGGGCTAAGGTATCGTGCTCTAAATAAGCTTTGGAAACTATATCTCGCAGTTTATCGGCATGGGGAGACAAGCCCAAAGCTGCAGTGTATTGTTCTACTGTATTTTTTATATCATCAAGTTTCAATCTTCCTACTGCCCCATAACTTTCAGTATCCCATTGAATTTTCTTCCCGTAAAGTTTAACAAAATTGATCTCTTCAAAATCGTGATCCTCCGTAGCCATCCAATAAATAGGTACGAAATTACAATCAGGAAATTGCTGCTTTAACTGCTGACATAGCTTGATGGTGGATACAATTTTGTAAATAAAGTATAACGGGCCTGTAAAAAGGTTTACCTGATGCCCAGTAGTTACGGTGTAGGTGTTTTTCTCTGATAAAGACTGGATATTCTTCCCTACGGCGGAGGACTCTGCAATGAGTCCATTATATTGTTTAAATAACTCCTTAACAAGAAGTCCTCGATGCTCAACCTCTGGGTGCTGAGCAATAGCTTCTTGAAACCCTTTTAAGTCTGGCGGTAGGTCGTAGAACTCTCTTAACGAATCGCTTCCGTTAAGATAGTCAATAAGCATTTTGGAAAAACTTAGAGTATCTTGATAATCTATATAACTACTTTTCATGAAGATTCTTTCAATTTTTCACTTAAAATACGGAATTAAAACGATTTCCAAGAAAGTGATAAAACAACAAAACCAAGCTTTTTTTAAATTATATTTCCAAAAAGATCAAACTCCTCAGCACGTTGTATTTGGACATTAACAAAATCACCTATACGCCCGTAATTGTCAGAAGCACTTATAAGAACTTCGTTATCAACCTCCGGAGAATCGAACTCTGTTCTACCAACAAAGTAATCGCCATCCTTTCTATCGATTAACACTTTAAAGTTTTTACCAATTTTGGACTGGTTGATTTCAAGAGATATTTGCTGCTGAATATCCATTATTTCTGCAACCCTATCTTCTTTTATTTCTTGATCTATTATATCCTCTAGCTTAAAAGCATGGGTGTTTTCTTCATGAGAATAGGTAAAACATCCTAAACGGTCGAACCTGGTCTGCTCCACCCAATTTGCTAACTCCTGAAACTCTTTTTCGGTTTCGCCTGGATAACCACATATTAAAGTGGTTCGGATTGCAATCTCTGGAACAGTTTGGCGAATTGAATCAATGAGATCGATAGTCTTTTGTTTAGTTATCCCTCTACGCATTGATTTCAACAATTTGTCGCTAATGTGCTGAAGGGGAATATCCAAATAATTACAAATATTACTTCTATCTCGCATTACCTTAAGTACATCCATCGGGAATCCGGATGGATAAGCATACTGAAGCCTGATCCACTCTATGCCCTCAACATCAGATAAGCGCTCAAGCAACTCTGCCAAGACCCTTTTCCCGTACAAATCCAAACCGTAATAGGTTAAGTCCTGGGCTATAAGGATCAATTCTTTTGTACCGTTTTTTGCCAAATGCTTAGCTTCTTTAACAAGCTGATCCATCGGTTTAGATTGATGGCGTCCTCTCATTAGCGGGATTGCGCAAAAGGAACAAGGTCTATCGCAACCTTCAGCTATTTTAAAGTAGGCAAAATGTGAAGGAGTCGATAGCAATCGCTCTCCGATTAATTCATGCCTGTAGTCGACGCCAAGCTTCTGCACCAAATTGGGCAAATCGTTGGTCCCAAAATAAGCATCAACATTCGTTATTTCTTGTTCTAGATCCGTTTTATATCTTTCAGAAAGGCATCCGGTAACAATAACTTGACCTACCTTCCCTTGTTTTTTAAGTTCAGAAAACTCTAATATGGTATCTATTGATTCCTGTTTAGCATTATCAATAAACCCGCAGGTATTAATTACAACAATGTCGTCGTCATGAATGTTATTTGACTCATGCACCACATCAACCTCTCCTGCATGGAGTTGTCCCATTAATACTTCACTATCGTGCAGATTTTTAGAACAACCCAAAGTAATGACATTGACACGAGGCTTATTTTTTAAGCCGTTTGTTTTGGGTTTAGTTTTCATTTGATTTATTTGAATAGGGAGTCTACGAAATCCTTTTTATTGAATAATTGTAGATCTTCAATTTTTTCTCCGACTCCTATATATTTTACTGGAATTTTAAACTGATCGGATATACCAATCACAACTCCACCTTTTGCTGTTCCGTCTAACTTGGTTAAAGCCAGAGCATTAACATCTGTGGCCTGGGTAAAATGCTTACACTGCTCAATAGCATTCTGCCCAGTTGAAGCATCTAGCACCAATAAAATCTCATGAGGTGCATTGGGAATAACTTTCTGCATGACTTTCTTAATTTTTGTCAGCTCATTCATTAACCCCACTTTATTGTGCAATCTTCCTGCCGTATCAATGATAGCGACATCGTCTTGATTGGACACCGCTGATTTAACCGTATCATATGCAACCGAAGCTGGATCAGAACCCATTGGCTGTGCAACCACACGGACGCCAACTCGATCACCCCAGAGCTTCAACTGATCTACCGCAGCAGCCCTAAAGGTATCTGCCGCGCCTAGAACGACCTTATTTCCAGCTTCCTTAAGCTGGTGTGCGAGCTTACCAATGGTTGTCGTTTTTCCCACTCCATTCACCCCAACCACTAAAATAACATAGGGCTTATGCTCTCCATATTCAAAACTCTCAAAATCATTGGAATTATTCTCTGCTAGTAGCCCTTGAATCTCTTCTCTTAAAAGATTGTTTAATTCATCCGTATTGACGTAACGGTCTTCTGCTACTCTGGATTCTATCCTTTCAATAATCTTAAGCGTCGTATCCACACCGACATCGGATGTCACTAAAATTTCTTCTAGTTCATCAAGAACATCATCATCAACAGTTGATTTACCAACTATTGCACGGGTGATTTTTGAAAGAAAACCTTCTTTTGTTTTCTCGAGCCCTTTATCTAATGCTTCTTGTGCTTCAGGTGTGCTACTTTTCTTTTTGAAAAAATCGAATAATGCCATCGATAATTATTATATGGAGTGAAGTAAATAGGTGTTTTATTTGATATTAACTGGGTCAAATATACATAAAACGCACCAACAAAGAAAGCCTTTTTGGGCATCCAAAAAGGCTACAGTATTTTTATTAAGCAAACTTATTTATTTGCTTTAGCCACGACCTCTTTAACTAAGTCGTTATGTACTAATACTTCTTTAAAGACGTATGCTCCAGATTTCTCTGAACGCTCGCTTATAATCACCTTTGTAGTTTCTTTACCACTTCCTTTTTGAAGGGTTGCTACAGACTTTTTTGCCATAACTTTTGGTATTTTATATAGGTATTGAGTTTTCTCAACACACTATGCTATTATTTAATTTCTTTATGTAAAGTAACTTTCTTAAGAACAGGATTAAACTTTTTCAACTCTAATCTCTCAGTTGTGTTCTTTTTGTTTTTAGTAGTGATGTATCTAGACATCCCTGGCAGACCACTTTCCTTGTGCTCTGTGCATTCTAAAATTACTTGTACTCTATTCCCTTTCTTTGCCATGATTCTCCTATTTAAAACGTTGACTTAATTGCACGCTCTGTAGCAATGATTTATATATATCCTTTTTTAAGGAACTGATCAATACAAGCTGAAATACCTTTTTTATTGATAGTTTTAATTGCTTTTGTTGAAACCTTTAAGGTTACCCAACGATCCTCTTCAGGGATATAAAAGCGCTTTTTGTGCAAATTAGGGTAAAATTTACGCTTAGTCTTCACGTTTGAGTGAGAGACTTTATTCCCCACCATTGCCGACTTGCCAGTTAGATCACAAATTCTTGACATGATATTTGATTTTTATTGTTGTTCAAAACATTCTCTTATACAAGAGTTTGCAAATTTCATCAATTTTTTATTAAAAACAAAAATATTACCTACAATTATTTTCAACTATTACATTTCACCTGATAATCCTCCTTACCAGAATAAAAAAAACGGAGGAAAACTGACCTTTTAAAGCACCAAAGGATTGATTAATGAAATATTGCCCAAATAAGTCTCGCAAGATACGAAATATTTTTTTACTCTTAAATCTTAATAATAAAGGATTAATTTTGCAACATATATCTAGATACTTGCAAATACATCAAAATGGTCCATCACACAAAAGGAGTTGTATTGAAAACTACGAACTACTCAGATAGTAGTTTAATAGCCCATATCTTCACGGAACGGTTTGGTATGCAATCGTATCTCGTCCCAGGGGCAAAGCGCCCCAAATCTAAGCTTGGCGTTCAACTATTCCAACCTTTACACCTCCTAGATATGCAGGTTTACCATAAGGAAAGCAACCAGCTGCAACGCATCAAGGAGGCCCGTTTGGATAGTCCCTTTCAAAACATCCCGTTTGATATCGTGAAGTCCTGCCTATGCATGTTTATTGCAGAAATACTCAACAAGTCTCTTCGTCACCAGGCAACCGACCCACCATTATTTCATTTTGTTTACGATCAGATTATTTTGCTCGATAAATGGGAAGGCCCCTTAGCAAATTTTCACCTGATGTTTCTAACTAAGCTTTTACCTTACCTCGGCTTTGCTCCTGAAGCCGTTAACACTAGGGCTAATTTTTTTGATATGATGGAAGGTTTATTTGTAAGTCATCAGCCCTTTCATGTCCACTTCATTGCAGCCTCAGAGGCCACCTCCTTTTACCAATTACTCCAGCTCAACGTAGAAGATGGGCTGAACCTAGATATTCATAAAACAAATAGAAAAAACCTAATACGAAAGGTAATTGAATATTATAAAATCCATATCGATGGATTCGGTGAGTTAAGAAGCCTAGAAATACTAGAAGAAGTCTTCTCCTAGCACTAGGAGTATAGAGGTGTAATCCTACCCACGAGAAGTGGTGAGTAGGATTTGTGTTTAATTTCAGCAGGTCCTATCAAAAAGCCTGATAGCACCTCATAATGTTATAAACTGCAAGCTGAGCTGTTTACCTGAAATAAGCCGCTTTTATCAATGGCTTTAAAGCCCCCAGCAACATCAACCAACTTTTCGTACCCTCTAGCCTTTAGTATAGAAATAAATATCATCGAGCGGTATCCTCCAGCACAATGAACAAAATACTCCTGGTCAATTTGAAGCTTATCAAACTCCTCATTAACAAAATCTAAAGGCATGTTTTGAGATTCTGACAGGTGGCTGGATTGGTATTCTCCAGTTTTTCTTACGTCAAGAATTTTTGAATCTGTCTGCTCCGAAATTCGCTTATAAAGCTCTGCAGGGTCAATAGATTCAATGGAGTCTACCTCCCTTCCGGCTTTTTCCCAGCTGGCAATTCCACCATCAAGGTACCCTAAAGTATTGTCGTACCCTACTCTCGCTAACCGGGTGATAACTTCGATCTCTCGACCTGGATCACAGACGAGCAAAATAGGCTGCTGAATATCCTTAATCAAGGCACCCACCCATGGCGCGAATCCACCATCTATTCCTATGTTTATAGATTTGGGTATAAAAGCCCTAGCAAAATTTTGTGGCGAACGCGTGTCCAGAAGAACAGCGCCCGTTTCATTCGCCATGCGCTCAAACACTTCGGGGTTTAGCTTATTTTGCCCCCTTTTGATTACTATATCCACGCTCTCGTAACCTTTGATATTTAGCAGGACATTTTCAGCAAAATAACTTGGTGGCGGCATCAGCCCTTTAGTTACCGCTTTAACAAACTCGTCCTTTGTCATTTTCTGAAGCGCATAATTACTTGCTTTTTGATTGCCTAAGGTGTCGAATCGTTTAGAACTAATATTTTTCCCGCAGGCGGACCCTGCACCGTGAGCCGGGTAAATAAGAATAGAGTCTGCCAATGGCATAATTTTATTGCGCAAAGATTCATATAAATGTCCTGCAAGGGTCTCTTGAGTAATTCCGTTATTCAGCTTCTGAGCTAAATCTGGCCGCCCGACGTCTCCAATAAAAAGGGTATCGCCCGTAAATAGTGCTACATCCTTACCTTCCTCATCCTTCAACAAATAGCATGTGCTTTCCATAGTATGCCCTGGAGTATGAAGCACTTGAATTTGTAATTCACCAACTTGAAGGATTTCTCCATCTTGCGCGATATGCGCAGGGAACTCTGGATTTGCCAAAGGTCCAAAAACAATGGGCGCTCCAGTTTTTGCCGATAAGTCCAAATGCCCACTGACAAAGTCCGCATGGAAGTGGGTTTCCAAAACATACTTTATTTTAGTTCCTCTTTCCTCACTTTTCTTTAAGTAATCGTCGACCTCTCTTAAAGGGTCAATAATGACAGCTTCCGAACCGCTTTCAATATAATAGGCTCCTTGGGCTAGACATCCAGTATAAATCTGTTCTATTTTCATGTAAAAAATATCTTGTGCGTTTGTTATGAAATATAAACAAAGATATTAATAACTTTAAGAAAGTCTACAATGGGCCATTACCTATTTGCAGGTGCTTAAATGATCTTCTAAAACTTACCTCTCTCGTCTTTTATCCTCTTAAAACCTTACCTTTACCATTTAAAAGAAAGTAACTCATAACGCTAAATTCAAAGGCCTCTCTAAGTCGTTTCATTTGATCAATAGTGACTTCGGGCGCTCACTTAAATGCAGTAAAAAAGTCTTTTTCACCAGATTTCAAAACCCTTAAAACGTTAACATGGCAGATGCCGCAAACACACCACTCGTTATTGAAAAGAATTTAGTAAACAGTTTTGTTTCTTTACTAGAAGAATACGCCGGCAAGCCTATACACTGTGAGGCTCACGATTCGGGTGTTTACACGATTTATGAGTCATCTTGGCCCTTCAAGCTTTGGGTTTACCCTAAAGATGTTCAAAAAAGACTGGATAGTGGCAACTCTTCAGCCATACACATCGATACCTATCAATTGATCAACGACCAATTGAAAATTGTCAAACGACTGCTAATATACGCAGGCTTAGCACAAAAAATATTTGCTAGGAAAACAACTTTAAGTAAAGTAAACAAAATAGAAGCCCTAGCCTTTTTAAAAAGGTACCACATTCAAGAACCTTTTTTGGGGAAGCATAGATGGGGTCTGTATTACAACGACGAGCTGGTTTCATTAGCCGTGTTTTCAAATAAAAGAACCATGAGAGAGAAAGGCGACAACTACCAATCGGCCGAATTAATCAGATTTTGTAACAAATCCCCCTATGTCATCGTGGGCGGACTTTCCAAACTTCTAAAATACCACATGAAGTCTAAAAATTTACAGGATATTATGACCTATGTGGACAAGGATTGGGGCTCCTCTAAGAAACTTGAAAAAATAGGCTTTGAATTAGTGGATCAGCTTGCGCCCATCTCCTTTTGGATCCATGAAAGCGAGAGATTTTTAGTGCGCGACCCCGCTACTTTATTAGAGTTAAAAGAGCGGTACCCTAGTGGGTATTTAAAAGAAAACTCTGGAAGCTTAAAGATGTTGCTTAAATTGTGAAAAAGCACACATATATGTATCTTTAACCTCGTTTTTACTTGCGCAAAGCGCGCGCATTTAACTTATTCTATTTATAAGTCGAAATATGAAAATCCCTATTTTACCAGGATTTCAAGCAAGTTCATTTAAAAAGTACCTGCTCAATACAGGGTGGATAATGGGCGCTAGAGTGGGCTCTATAGTCATCAAAACCATTGTTTCGGTCTTTGCCCTACCCAATTATTTAGGAGCTTCGGGCAATGGGATTCTTCATTATCCGCTCGTGCTGGTCACTTTCTTTACTGCTGCGAGCGCTTTGGGACTGGATAGTTTCGTAACTCGAGAGCTGTTAGTTGCTCCAGAAAAAAACGGAAAGATTTTAGGAACGGCTTTTTGCCTTCGCCTTATTGCAGGCCTTATTTGTCTACCTTTAATCTTTCTATGCTATTTAATTATTTCCAAAATTGCCCCAACACCACCAGCCACACCATTCACTTATATAGCTATCGTGTCAACACTATGCGTGTCTCAAGCTATCCACATCATTGACTGTTTTTTCCAAGCTAAAATCATGGGAAAGATCAGTCTATACGCACAAGTAGGCGCTAACTTGCTGTCTGCGGGGATCAAACTGACACTGATTTACCTTCAAGCCCCCATTTCAATATTTATATGGTCTTTAGCTTTGGATGGCGTTATTCTAGCAATTTTTTACACAACATTATATCAACGGGTTAGCCCTGGATTAAAACACTGGAGTTTTGATTGGCAACTGGCCAAAAACCTGCTTAAAAAATCTTGGCCTTTAGCATTTTCCTCACTGGCTATTCTCATTTACATGAAAATTGATCAATTAATGATCGAAGCCTACCTTGGGGAAAACACATTAGGTATCTACACCACGGTTGTTCAATTGAGTGAAGGCTGGTATTTTATTCCTATGGCACTAGTTACGGCCTTGTTTCCAGCGATTATGCATGCTAGAAAAGAAAACCTCCCCCTGTACGAAAAGAGAATGCAACAGCTGTATCAACTCATGAGCATCATAGGGATAACTCTTGCCTTATTTACTACCATTGCTGCTCCTTACATATATCAATATTTATTCAAGCCTGAATATTATACCGCCACTCCCATTCTTCAAATTCATGTATGGGGAAGCGTATTTATGTTTTTATATGTCGCTAGCGGACAATACCTCATTGCCGAAGGATACACCAACTTGGCACTGATCAGATCCGTTTTAGGGATGGTATGTAACATCTCTTTGAACCTTATTTGGATCCCCAAACACGGCATGGCTGGCGCTGCATACGCAACCATAATTACCTATATGTGCAGCACTCTATTTATTGTTTTTATCTCTAAAACAAGAAATCAAGGCTTAATGCTAGTTAAAGCATTGTTCTTTATTCCTATATTGCAAAAATATATTTTTATAAGTAAGCGATAATGTCCAAAATAATTTTTGATACAGCTGTTGGCTCTACTAACCTTGGAGATCATATCATAATGGATTCTGTAACTAGAGAAGCCGAAGAAATCTTCAAGGATGACTTTCTTGTGCAAGTGGCAACACATTGGCATATTCACCCTTTAGATCTCCCCCTCATTAGAAAAGGGAATCTTGCTCTTGTGGGTGGCACAAATTTATTGAAAAACAATATGCTTTTTAAAAGGCAGTGGAAGGTAGGGTTAAAAGAAATCTGGGCTTTAAAAAACAAGGTCGTATTATGCGGAGTAGGTTGGTGGCAATACCAGCAAAATAATCCTGATGCATATTCTCAGTTTATATATAAAAACCTACTTTCCAACACGTTATATCATGCCGTACGCGACCGATATACACTAGAAAAACTCAACAGATTTGGTATTAAAAACGTAATTAACACGGGATGTCCAACTGTTTGGTCTTTAACTCCTGAGCATTGCTTGAATATTAGCACAGAAAAAAGCGAGGTAGCGATAACAACCGTTACCGACTATATGAAGTCACCAAGTGAGGATAAGCAGATGCTAGAAACGTTAGCGAAAAGCTATAAAGAAGTGTGGGCTTGGCCCCAAGGGTCCAAGGATATCCAATACTTAAAATCCTTAAAAGTCCCTGTTAAACTACTCCCTAGCAAACTTTCCTCTTTTGATTCCTTTTTACAAAACAACGACTGCGACTATGTAGGAACGCGACTACATGCAGGCATTAGAGCGCTACAGTTTAAAAGACGTGCATTGATTATCGGCATCGATAACCGAGCAAAAGAGATGCATAAGGACATTAACCTACCTGTGTTACCCCGAGAAGAAATTTCTTCTCTAGGGACAATAATCGAAGGAAATGCCTTTGCAGTAAACCTTAAAGTTGATTTCCAATCGGTGGACTTTTGGAAAAACCAATTCAAAAGGTCCTAATGTATCTGGGGCTATGAGCAACATATATTTGACATACTATAAGCATTTCGTACAAAAGAAATTCACCTCACAAATGAGAACTAATAAAATAGCCAAAACGTTTTGTTTTGGCTATTTTATTAGTAGCGGTGTCAGACACCATATTGTAGTATTTTACTGTTCAATTTAGCAGGATAGTCGTAGCCCATTGAAAACGGTTCGTTGAAACCAACTACTGCTGTATACGCATCCTAAACGCCTGCTATTGGGATGTTACCCTCCTCGTTTATGACCGAAAATTAAGTTCTTTATTCTTTTCCTTAAGGATACTTCAATTTCCCCATAACCATAGCCATAACCATAGCCATATCCGTAACCACGTGCAAAGTCTACATCGTTTAACACCATGGCCATATTTTTAAGTTTCTTCTGCTCGTATAGCTCCTTAGGAATATGCAACATGCGTTTATCTAAATAATTAGCCCTAGCCACGTATATTGTAAGATCCGCTTGTTCAGCAATAATAAGTGTATCGGTAACTAAACTTACAGGAGCCGTATCAACTAATACATAGTCGTAATGCTCTCTAGCGTAATCTAAAATATCTTTGAAGTGGCCATTCATTAATAATTCAGCCGGATTCGGAACTACATAACCAGAATAAATCACATCAAAGTTATACGTTGCTGGCTTTTTGATAATCAAATGATCAATAGGGATTTCCGGGTTTACCAGGTATTGGGTAATTCCAATATTAGTATGTTGTAAATGAGACAGCCCTAAATAATCCAATACTTTGGGACTACGAATATCGGCACCAATTAATAATACTTTATTACCAGAAAGCGATAAAATACGTGCTAAATTCGTCGAAACAAACGACTTTCCTTCCCCAGATATTGTAGAAGTAACGAAAAGTACATTGGACTTCTCTTTCTTTCTCCCAAGAACGAAGTTCAAGTTGGTTCTAAGGATTCTAAAGGCCTCTGCTAAGCCGCTTCTATCATTCTCCTCTATCGTTTTATCACCCGAACTAGGAATTTCTACCAATAGCGGAACATCTAAACGCTCTTCAAGGTCTTTCTTAGAATGCAGCTTGTTATCTAATAAGAATTTAACGTAAAGAATTCCAAATGGAATAATAAACCCAAGAATCAAAGATCCTAGTAGGATAATTGCTTTCCTAGGCGCAATTGGAATACTAGATCCGTATGCCTCATCAATGATTTTTAAGTTAGCTGGAGTTGCCGCGCCTTTAATCTCCGCCTCTTCTCTCTTTTGAAGTAAAAACAGGTATAGAGACTCCACAATCTGCTGTTGTCTAGCAATAGGCTTGAATCCCTTCTCTTGATTTGGAATACTACTCAATCGATCTTTATAATCGTCCAACTGCTTCTCTAGTGAGGATACTTGAAGCTCTATGCCCTTGAGGTAGTTATTGAGGGATATAATCAATGTTTTATTGAGCTCTCTTAAGCTAGCATTTAAGTTCATCACCACAGGGTTGTCCTCTGTAGCAGACTTCAGCATATCGTCACGATCCAGCACCAATTTATTGTATTGAGTTATCACCCCTTCAATGGAAGCGTCCTGCAAACCGATATTAGAAGGCAAAAGCTGCGAATTATCGGGCTGAATGACATCCTTCATCATCTGCGCTAATTGCAGTTGGGTTTGCGCCTCGATTAATTTACGCTCATTTTCAGATGCACTTTGAAGGTACAAGCTAGCTTCATTGGTCATATCGGTGACGTGGTGGCTATCTTTAAAATCAGCAACTTCTTTATCTGCTGCCTCTAAATCTTTTGTGACTAGTTCCAAGCGAGAGGTGATAAAATCTGTAGTTGCACGAATAACTTGGCTTTTATCACTAGAAATATCCTCATTATACTTCTTTATCAATGTATTTAAAATGAGAACTGCTTTTTCAGGCAGTGCAGAATCCATAGACAAGTTAACGATATAAGATTGCTTTTCTTTATTGGGCACAACTTCCGTTGCTTTCAATAGCGCATCTACTGCAACATTTACAGGAACATAGTTTACAATGATATCTTTACCAATATAATCGGTGAAAGTAGAATTCGGCACTATAGCAGCTTGCCCCATTGGAAAATCAATAGCCTGACCAAAAGCTTGCTCTGTTACTTCATTATTCTCATCCTTAATATTAAAAGTGGTGGAGTCAACTATAGAAACAATTATCTTATGGGAAGCAGAATCTTTTTTAAGGTTGTTTTCGTCAAGCAACATCAGTCGTATGGGCGATGTACTGTAAAGGAGTTCGGTGTTCTTAACATTGCCTTTAGCATAATAGGCTATGTTTAGTTTATGTTCTTCGACCACCCTGCGTAAAATACGTCTAGACTTCATGATATCCATCTGGTCTGCTATAAACGCTGAACCGGATGATACCCCTGTCAAGGACGCTAACTCTCCCAAACCTGCCAATTCTCCTGAAGCTTGGTTTTCATCTTGCAATAAAACCTTAGCATTGACGCTGTAAATTTTCTCTGCGTAACGCAAATAGACTAATGCAATTGCGACACAAACGATTAATGACAATACAAACCACTTCCAGTAGTAGGCATATTGTTCAACTAATTGTTTAAGATTTATCTCTTCTTCTTCTGAAGCAATATTTTTTTTATAAAGCTGCTCGTTCATGGAATGTTAATCAACAGGATTTTTATCGGGAAACTACGGAAATTACTGTAATTATTAAACTAGCTACAGAAATAAAGACCGAATAACTAGATGTGTATTTAGATGCGTGTAACCTAGCATTATTCGGTTCCACGTATATAACATCATTTTGCGCAAGGTAATAAACTGGAGAATCCAATGTCTCCCGCTTAGTAAGATCGACTCTAAATTCTGACTTTTTACCGTCTTGTTCTCTAACTACTAAAACATTGGATCGTAACCCATTAATAGTTAAATCGCCAGCTAAACCTAAAGCTTCGAGTAAAGTAATTCTGTCGTTTTCTATGGTATAGGTCCCCGGACTACGCACTTCACCCAAGACGGTCACTTTAAAATTTCTAATATTAATATTTACGCCTGGGTCAACTATAAATTTACCAATTTCGTCTCTAAGGCGGTTAATCGCTTGAGTACGTGTCAATCCCGCTAGCTTGACCTTCCCTAGTTTCGGGAAATCCACCTCGCCATTTTCATCAATGGTATAGGTTGGCATATACGGATTTGTTGTTGTTATAGTTCCAGATCCTTGGTATGGACTGATTGGATTGAAAGGTGCTGCAGCACGAACGTCGGCAGCTGTTACGGAGATAGTCAATATATCTCCCGCTTGTAGCTTGGGTGCATTGGATTCGTAAAATGTACGCAACTCGGTAGAATCAGGTTGCAGATAGATCATGTCTTTACGACTTGCAC
>DXEZ01000114.1 GCA_019114715.1 Candidatus Sphingobacterium stercoripullorum
CACCAAAACACATGCTTTTCAATATAATCTTTGAAACTTTAAAAGATCACTAATAAGCACTAAAAATCGGCACACCTCACAATATCACAATTTTTTCCAATGATCAAAAGTAGCTGAATGGTATCAGTAAAAGAGATTATACCAAAACCATTAACACGTTTGAGGTATTCAAATCTTGCTAATAATTTTTAGAAAAAAACGGTAGCCCTCACGAAACCACAATTTTATTCAAATGCATATAACAGCTCTATGGCATTAGCAGAACTGATCATCACCAAAACTCATGCTTTTTATCAACATGTTTTAGATTTTAAGGACATATAAAAAAGTATTAAAAATACTGTAGTCTTCATGAAATCACAATTTTATGCATTGATCAAAAGTAGCAGAATGGCATCAGTAGAAGGAATTATACCAAAACCATTAACACATTTGAGACTTTAATAACCAGCCAATAAGTACAGAAAAACGGTTGGTTTAACAAAATGACTATTCTATCCACAATATAAAACCGGCCGGATGGAACCAATAGAAGCGATTATCACCAAATTACATGCTTTTTATCAATGCCTTTAAGGAATTTTGGTTTTCCCATTCTTTTACCGAATTTTTAAATTTTGCTAAAATCGGCTAGTATTAAAAGATTATATCCAATTAAACCATGTACTTCCAGTGAAAAAACATGTGGTTTTTATGTAGTTGATTATCTGTCGGATATATGGAGTTAAGCATTTATTTTGTTTTTCTTGTCACCCATTTACTTGGTTAGAGTTATATATAATTAAAAGGCATGCATAAACTAACTGAAAATATCATTGAAATCATTAAGCGTTTTATTTTTGGAGAAAACACCCAAGAAGATTTGGCTAAACTTGATGAATGGCTAAAAGAAAACCCGAATCATCCAAAATTGCTGAAAAGGTTCCAAGATGAGAATGAATACCTAAAGGATGTCAACTTTCTAAAAGGACTAGATAAGCAAAAGGCGTGGGAGAAATTGTCGGCTAAAACTTCTGCCGAAAAAAGGCATTCAAAAAGGTCGTTGAGTTATTTAGTTAAAGCTGCTTGTATTTTTATCCCACTGTTATTTTTGAGCATATATTTTAGTTTGCCTAATTTGATACAAGAAGAGGGAAATGATATTTCTTATGTTGAAGTTTTCCCTGCTACCCCCAGTGCTCAATTAAAACTGTCTAACGGGGATGTTTATAAGTTAGAGCATGATAATCTAGATATAAGGACAGAAGATTATTTTGGACAGAAAAGGGATTCTGTTAAAGATAGTGATCCTAGAATAAGTTCAAATAAACCCGTAAAAATTTCAAACGTTATTGTAGAAGTTCCCAAAGCAAGTTATTTTTCAATTGTATTATCGGATGGGACTAAAGTGAAAATAAATGCGCAGAGTTCTTTGCAGTTTCCAGAGAGCTTTTCGAACGCTGAACGTCGAGTAAAACTTGAAGGTGAGGCTTACTTCGAAGTTGAAAAAGATGCTTCTAAACCATTCATTGTAGAAGTAAACGGAGTGGAGGTAGAGGTTTTAGGGACGAAGTTTAATATTAATTCGTATGAGAAAGAAGTCAAAACAACCCTCGCTGAAGGAAGTGTACAAGTTGCAGCGGGTAATCAAATGATTATGTTAAAACCAGGAGAACAATCTGTATTTGTAGACTCAAAAATTATTAAGAAAAAGGTAGATATCAGTTATCATTTAAGCTGGGTTAATAATGAGTTCGTTTTTAAACGAGATAACCTGAAAAGTATTTTAAAAGAAATATCACGGTGGTATGGTGTAGAGTTAAAGCTGACCGAAGATCCGGACTTTTATACAAGGCAAATTACGGGAAGTATCAGTAGGCAAGTTACCCTATCAGAACTTTGTGAAATGTTAGAGTTTGTAAATGATGTTAGCCTAGAAATAAAAGATGGCTATTTATTTTGTACGGACAGTAAAAAAGGAGGTTAATAATAAAGAGAATTTTACAATAAAAATGAACCAATTAAAACCAATAAAAGACTAATAAAATTAAATATAAACCTTTAAAAGAGTTTTTCTATGTATAAACTAATTTGCAACTGGAAACAGCTGTTAAGGAAGGGTGGTAATAAAGGTGTATTCAGATCAGCCATTATTACCATTTCACTGTCGCTTTTCCTGACTACATTTGTAAGTGCAAAAATTGTAGCACAAAAGATCTCTGTAAACCTAGAAAGAGTAAGTTTGGTCGAAGTTTTTGAAACAATTTCTAAACAATCATCTTTTAAGTTTTTATACGATGAATCTTCGTTGAGTAATATGAAAAATATTACCGTCAAAGTAAATGACGGGACTGTTGAAAGTGTTTTGGATAAGGTTTTATCAAGAGATTATTCTTATAAGATAATAGCCAATACGGTTACAATAAATCATTCAAAGAGAATTTCTGAAAGCCAATTAGCAGGTGTCGCCTCCGAAATACAAACCCAGAAATTTATAATAAAAGGGGTGATAAAAAATGAGTCTGGTGTAGCATTAACAGGTGCAACAGTATCTGTTAAAGGAACAACAAATTCTGTGATAACGAACCAAAATGGAGAGTTTGAAATTGAAGGAACTGCAAATGCTACCTTAGTAGTATCATTCTTAGGACATGAAAAACAAGAGCTTTCGGTTAACAATCGTAATGTGATAAACATAACTTTAAAAGAGCTCTTTAGTGAAATAGAAGGAGTTGATGTTGTAGCAACTGGTTATCAAAAACTTGATAGAAAGTTTTTTACAGGTTCTACCTCAAAGGTAACAGCTGAAGATTCCGAGCGTAGTGGAGTTCCTGATATTACAAGGATGTTAGAAGGTCAAGCTGCTGGAGTGTCTATACAAAATGTCTCTGGAACTTTTGGTGCCGCTCCTAAAGTTCGTGTAAGAGGAGCCACCTCTTTATCAGGAGACAATAAGCCTTTATGGGTAATTGATGGGATTATCCTGGAAGATGTTGTTAATATTTCTAACGAGGAACTTTCAACAGGAGACGCAAATACCTTATTGGGTTCATCAGTAGCAGGAATTAACCCCGATGATATCGAGTCTTTTACAATTTTAAAGGATGCCGCGGCAACGGCTATGTATGGTGCCAGGGCCATGAATGGGGTTATCGTAGTGACCACCAAATCTGGTGTTAATACCGAAGGGCAAGCACGCCTGAATTATTCAGGGACATTCACAACCTATCTTAAGCCTGATTATAACCAGTTTGATATAATGAATTCTGCAGAGCAGATGTCTGTATTAATGGAAATGGAGAATAAGGGATATTTTAGTCATGCAGCCATGTCTAACGTTTCTAACGGAGGCGTTTTCACGAAGATGTACGATATGATGTATGACTATGATGAAGCGACGGATTCTTTTGCTTTAAAAAACACTCTTGATGAACGTTTAAACTTCTTAGGTAGATATGCGGAAGCCAACACCAATTGGTTTGATGTGCTGTTTAAAAACTCGCTTCTCCAGGAACACTCCCTGAATGCAACTGTAGGTACGGATAAAGCACAAACGTATGTCTCAACTAGTTTTACTTCTGATAATGGTCAAACTCTTGGAGACCGAGTAAGACGTTATACTGGTAATCTTAGAGAGAATATTAATATTTCAGATAAGGTGAAGTTTGAGCTTTTGATTAACGGTTCAATTCGAGATCAAAGGGCTCCAGGAACGTTAACTAGACAGTCTGATCCTGTATATGGTTCATACTCTAGGGATTTTGACATTAACCCGTATTCTTATGCATTAAACACTAGTAGGTTAATGACGCCATACACTACAGATGGAGAATTGGAGTATTTTACTAGATCTTATGCTCCATTTAATATAATTAATGAGTTGAACACAAACTATATGGACCTTAAGTCCATTGATTTAAAAGTTCAAGGGGGACTTACTTATAGAATTATACCTCAAGTAACTTATTCTGTGGATGCTGCATATCGGTACGGAATGACAGAAAGGAATCACTATATAGAGTCTGGGTCCAATATGGCTTCCGCTTTTCGCGCAAACCCAAACACCGTTGTAAATAACAATAATAAGTTCCTTTATGACGACCCAGATTTTCCAAATGATCCTTCACTAGTGATTTTACCTGAAGGAGGGTTTTTTAACGTGAATAACAATAGTTTAAAAAACTATTACTTCAGACAAAATATTGAGTTTAACGAATCCTTTAATACCATTCACAAAGTTAATTTCTTTGGCTCAATGGAGATGAGGTATACCGATCGGAATAGATCAAATTTTGAAGGTGTAGGGTATCAATATGAGAATGGTGGTTTAGTAAACCCTAACTACCGCTTCTTTAAGAAAATGACGGAAGCGGGAGATCCTTATTTCGGTATGGATTACGGGAAAGATCGAAGTGTTGCTTTTATGGGGCGTGGTGCATACAATTTGCTAGATCGATATTCATTCAATGCAACTGTAAGATATGATGGATCTAATAGAATGGGACTTTCTCGTTCAGTGCGTTGGCTTCCTACATGGAACTTATCAGGTGCATGGAATCTGGACCAAGAACCCTTTTACCCAGAAAATCAATACTTAAGTTCGGCGAGGATTCGAGGAACCTACGGACTTGTTGCCAATATGGGGAATGCAAATAATTCTACCGCATTATTTTATAACCGAACTGCTTATCGTCCATATGAGAACGAAAAAGAGACAATGGTTTATATATCTAGTTTAGAGAACTCTGAGCTTACTTGGGAGAAATTATATGAGTTTAATGTTGGTGGTGATTTTGGAGTCTACAATGATAAAATAAATGTGACTTTTGATTATTACAAAAGAGACATTTTTGACTTATTAGGAAACCTTAAGACCTCTGGAGTTGGTGGTGAGAAAATTAAATACGCTAACTACGGTAAAATGAAGTCGCACGGGGTAGAGCTAACTGTAGCTGGAAATCCAATCTCTAATACCGATGGGTTTAAATGGCGCACACAATTTAATTTCGCTATTAACAAAAACACAGTCACCGAATTAGAGGTTAATCCAAATATTTGGACTTTAGTAAGACCAGAAGGAGCGCCAATGAAAGGATACTCACAAAGAGGATTATTCTCCTTGGCCTTTGATGGATTAGATAGTCAATACGGTTACCCTACTTTTGTGGGAACTGATGGTACTAACGGTGAGCCTTATATTTACCTTCAAAATACAACTGATGTAGATCATTTAGTTTATGAGGGACCAGTTGATCCAATTTTTACAGGAGGATTTTATAACAGGTTTTCTTATAAAGGATTTACCCTATCTGCTTTACTAACATTTGCTCAAGGTAATGCGGTTAGACTTCAGCCTACTATTTCTTCTAGTTATTCAGACATGAACTCAATGACTAAAGATATGGTGAATAGGTGGTTGTTCCCTGGTGATGAAAATATTACTAACATACCATCAATTATTGATGAATTTACAAATTCAAATAATATTTTAAGACCAAATGGTACAACCACTAGTGCAAGGTATCCTTACAACGCTTATAATTATTCAGACAGGAGAGTCGCTAGAGGTGATTTTATTAGATTAAAGAACATCTCAATAACCTACCAATTACCTCAACATTGGATTTCTAGTTTAAATCTATCAAGCGCTCAAATAGCTCTAGTAGGTAATAATATAGCTCTTTTATATTCGGATAAAAGATTAAACGGAGCAGACCCAGAGTTCTTTAATAATGGAGGAGTAGCCATGCCTATTCCAAAACAATATACATTATCGTTAAAATTGGGATTATAGGAGGTAGATTATGAAAAAAACTAAAGTCATTAATATATTTAAAACAAGCTTAATTGCTTTGTGTTTAATGGGGTTAACTGGTTGTGATAAATACCTAGATGTAAACCCTGATATGCGAACTGAAATTGATAATGTTGACAAGTTATCACAACTTTTGGTTAGCGCATATCCAGATCGGAATTATTTTACTTTTGCAGAAACTGCCTCGGATAATGCCGAGGATAAAAGCGCCGCTTTAGCTGGACATAACGATGAACCTTTTGTAAGTCTTTACCATTGGAATGAGACTCTTCAAACAGGTAACGGTACACCTTCAGAGTATTGGGATGCTTGTTATAAAGCCATTGCAGCTGCTAACCAGGCCTTGCAATCAATTGAAGAGAATGATTTTGATGCAGATAAAGCGAGGCAGTATAAAGGGGAGGCACTTGTTGCTAGAGCATATTCTGCATTTATGTTATCGGTTTTCTTTGCAGAGCCATACGAAATTGGAGGAAGTAACAATGGTATGGGTATTCCCTATCCATTAGAACCAGAAACTTCTGCTAGGCCACAGTATGAAAGAGGTACAATTAAGGATGTCTATGCTCAAATTGAAAAAGACCTGAATGAAGGGATTCCATTGTTAATGGGTGCAACATTTAAAGTGCCGTCATTTCATTTTACAGAACAGGCAGCACATGCATTTGCCACGAGGTTTTATTTATTTAAAGGAGATTGGGATATGGTGATTCAACATGCGAATCAAATTTATTCTGATGGAAATTTTAAAAATAAGATTCGTCAGTATACTGGAGAGCTATATAATCTATCGCATTCTGAGCATAAGGTTGAATACACAAAGGCTGAAAAACCATGGAATTTATTATTAGCAAATACCTACTCGGTTTATCAAAGAAGTTCTGGAGCAGGAAACGCGAGGTATAGCTTTGGTGAGAATGTTAAAAACTTTTTCACTGGGAATACACCTTTTGGAGCTGCATTTAGAAATAGATATGGTGTTTATACAGCTCCAAATTACACTACCAATAAATTCAATGAATATTTCCATTACACGAATGTGCAAGCTGGAATTGGTTACCCCTATATAATGGCACCTATAATTACTGCAGATGAGGCCTTATTAAACAGAGCTGAGGCTTATATTCAAAAGCACGACTATGTGAACGCAATTAGAGATTTAGATGATTTTGCTAGTTCTAGGATTGTTGGCTATAGTAAAAATACACACGGACTTACTATTGATAAAGCCAAAGCATTCTTCGAAGGAACTGATGATAAACAAGCGCTTCTGAATACCCTTTTACATACTAAGAGAATAGCCTTTATGCAAGAAGGGATTAGGTGGATGGATATCTTAAGGCATAAAATTCCTGTTGTGCACAATCATATTGATACAGATGGTACAGAGACGTTCACAACTTTGGAAGCAGATGATAATAGAAGGGTGTTTCAAATACCAAAAGATGCAATGGATGCCGGTATAACACCCAATTCAAGATAAATTAATAATTGGAGACTATTATGATAACAATAAAAAGATTTTTACTGCCAATATTTGCCCTGCTAATTTTAGGCTCCTGTAGTAAGGAAGACCTTCTAGAAGTAGACATGCATCAGTATAATTCTGATAATCCAGCAAATAGCGAATTAGATAAATGGATTTTATCTTCTTTAACAGATCCCTATAATGTTGAGGTGATATACAGATACAATAGGAACCTTACAGATGTATCAAAAGATATCGCTCCTCCTAAATTAGATCGTATTCAGCCGGTTATGGAAGCGGTGTTGAACTTATACCTTAAACCCTATGAAGACCTCGTAGGAAAGAGTTTCATCAAAACCTATGCTCCAAAGCAATATGTTTTATATGGATCGGTATCTTATAATTCTAATGGTTCAGTCACACTAGGTACAGCTGATGGAGGAAGGAAAGTCGTGCTATACGACGTGAATAATTTCAGTGTAGATGATATAGAAGGTTCTGCTGGTGTAAGGAGAAAGTTGAGGACTATTCATCACGAATTTACACATATCCTTAATCAAAATATTCCTATACCTCCAGAGTTTCAGGAAATCACCAAAGCTGATTATGATGCCGATTGGACAGGTTCGAGCAATACAGCTGAAAAGGCTAAAGAGCTAGGGTTTGTTAGTAGGTATGCTAGAAGTCAATACACCGAGGATTTTGCCGAAATGACGGCTCACCTTTTAATCCACGGCCAAGTGTGGTTTGATAACTACGTGTTTACTTCCACACCAGACGCTCAAGAAAAACTAAGAAAAAAAGAAGAACAAGTAGTTCAATATTTTAAAACAGCTTTTAATATAGATTTCAGAGAGTTACAAAATGAAATTAATCAACGATTAAAAGATGTTTACGGTGCTCAAGATCCAGCAGATTTAAATTCTTTTGCAGCTTGGTTAGAAACTAAGTCTGTAGGAAAAGTTGTAGTCGATTTAAGTAATAGCATTTATGATCAATATGGTATTTCCGATCTTTTCAAACAGCGCTGGCTTTCATACAAAGCAGATGTAGATAGTAGAGGAAGATTTCCAACTTATATGCAACTTAATTTCAACTCTGATGTAGACATGCGCTTAGAGATAGAATATTTGAATAGTAGTGGAGGATCCTTTTTCTATTATTACGATTTTGATATGGAGGTAAATGCTGAAACAAAAGAAGTGAAGTTTATCAAGAAATATCCTGAGGGTGACACTGGAGCTCATGGAAATGGCCAATTGTCACATGGCTTACCTGGGTTCGAAGAATTTTGGTTGCCATATTTAACGGAAAATACGTTCATTGCTGAATGGCTTCCATATGAAATCGACAAAGATCATGACGACTACAGGAGTTTTGGAGGGTTTTATGTTAAAGATAACCCAGAGGATTATTTTTACGGGAATTTAGAATAAAAAGCTATGAGATACATAATTATATTAATAACAGCAATACTGTTCATTTTCACTGCTTGCAAAAAGAATGATGTGGATCAACTTTTTGATGGAAATCCAGAAGCCCGTGTTTCAGATACTTTGAAGCTTGTGAAAGATGAATTAGTTTCAGCCGAATATGGATGGATTGGAGGAATTCAAACTGGAAGTCGTGGAGGTTATGGTTTCTATATGCATTTCAAAGAAAATGATGAAGTTGAGATGCTTAGCGACTTTTCCGATGAAACAGCTTCAGAACTTCAATCTTCTACATATAGGCTTTCATTTAACTTCTTTACATCGTTAGTGTTTGATACTTATAATTATATCACATTAATGCATGATCCTGTTCCAGGAGTAGCTGGAGGTGCTGCAGGATCTGGCTATAGGAGTGATATTGAATATTCATTTCAAAGAATTAGTGGTGATAGTATAATTTTTTCAGGGAAAAAATATAAGCATCCATTAATCCTAATAAGAGCCAGTAAAGAGGAGCAAGAGTCTTATTTAAATGGTAAGCTAAAGGATTTTAAAAATCAATTTAAAGAGTTTTATAATGACAACTATCAGTTTGCATATTTAGGTGAGGAAGGTCAAAGTCGTTTTGGAGTCGAGCTAGATTACGATAGGAAGTCTATACAAATAAGTAAGATAAATGAACAATCGGGAATAGACACCGTTATAGCGGTTCCTTTTTATTATACTCCAAATTCAATTGAATTGATTAACGGACCTGAATGGAACAATAAGGTAATAACTGGACTTCAACTGGGATCAAATAATGCTTTAGATATTGTTTATAAGGATGGCGATCGCGAGGCTTTAAATACACAAGGTTTGCCCTTGTATGATATTACTGAGGTTTTTAATTATAATAAAAACTTCAACAAAGTGATATGGAGAACCATTCCTGAAGTAAATGAGACTAAGCATATTTACGAAGAAATGAGTGACTTGTTTTTAGCTTCAGGTAGACAAATCAATGAAATGTATTTTGAATTAAGGAGTAGTACAGCCGCTAGGTTTTACATTCACTATACAGCAATTTCAAGTGGTTCAGATTTTATAGCTGAAGCTACCTATAGGTACAGGTTAGAAGGAGATAGGCTTTTTATCACCCATGATGAGAATAATGGAAACTGGGATACAAGAAGCACCCAAATTAGACCTGCGGATGAGTTGTTTGGAAAAGGGAATAAAAATGACGAGCGTGAGTTTGTAATAGAATGGACTACAAGTTCCGATAAGTCAGTAAAGATTCCTATTGGAGCAATAAGATCAGTAGATACGCCAGAGTCTTTAATATATGGAGCGCTTGGTAAGTGATTTAGTTAAATGTAGATGAGTCTTTTAATAAAGCACCTCTGGGGATACCTAGAGGTGCTTTATTTTACTGCAAATAGCAAATCCTCCATGTTGTTTATTCTAAAAAGGAGCTTCGACTTTGAACTCTACTCTTTTTAAGGTTACCGGATGAATGAAACTTATATACTCTGCATGCAAAAATAAGCGCTCATCTCTTTTCCCATATAAATCATCTCCTACTATGGCGCATGAGAGCCCATTAGGATGTGCTGCGTGTACTCGTAATTGATGTGTTCGCCCAGTAATTGGGAAAAAGTGCACTCTAGTTTTATAGTCAGAATAATCAAGAACTTGGTAGTGTGTGCGAGCATCCTTTCCATGCTCATAACATACCAGCTGCATCGGTCTATTATCTAAGTCTACACGTAATGGTAGATTAATCTCTCCATTTTTTTGAGCTAAACGACCTTCTAAAACAGCTATGTACCTTTTCTGAATTCTATTATCAAGGAATTGCTTTTGTAGGAATGTATAATAGTCTTTTGTCTTTGCGAAGATTATTATTCCAGAAGTGGCCATATCCAGCCTGTGCACTATCCATAGCGTCTCGATATCAGGGTACTGTTTAGCTAATTCTATTTGGACTGAAGGCAGGTTTTGCTTTCCTGGCACTGATAATACATTGGGTTGTTTATTGATGATTATTACCGCCTCATCTTCAAAGACAATATCAAATAGCTTTGATGGTGCCTGAATTAAAGATAGGGGGTTTGGATCTACAGATAGGCCTAAGAGCATATGATTGAGTATGGGCTCACACTTGCTCTTGCAGCTTGGGTAATAATTCCCGTGAAAACGAATTTCTGAGCTGGGTGATTTTCCCCACCAATATTCAGCCATAGCAATGGGTTTCATACCATTTTTATAAGCGTAGTTTAGCAGTTTAGGTGCAGCACAAGCGCCAGCACCTGAAGGAGGAATACGATGCTTGAAAATATCCAGTAAACTAGCTTTTTGTCCTGCGTAGTTTAAAAACTCATAGTGAGCAAAAAGTTTGTTTTGAAGTGCAGCAGATCGGAGTTTTCTTTCTTCTTTTAAGTTAGCTATACGTCTATTGTGCTTGTCTATTGCTGATTTTAGTGGCTTTAACCTTTTCTTCCAATGTGCTTTAATAGTTTTAAAAATATACTGATCGTAATGGCTTTGATTTTCTAGATTTTGATACAGCTCCAGTGTTTTGGTGGATTCGAGGTTATCGTCAGCTTGCTTCCTCAATTTTTTTCTACTAGCCTTATTGGCTTTATGAAGTGCTTTAAAGTCTTTTATATGATTGTCTACGCTACAAGCTAGCCAATCGTATTTCTTATTTAACACCTTTAATTGAGGGGCCTTAGCTAGCAGCTCTATAGTTTGATTGATTGCAGAGATTTGTTTTTCTTCCTTAATGAAAAATCCGTTCTCATCCAGGTGGTCGTAAACTGGTGGAACAAAATAGGAGCTATAAAGGCTGTTTTCTAATTTACCTGAATACGCTGCTAAAAAGCCTATTTCTCCATTTTTTTGTTCAACAATCAACACTCCAAACATTTTACCACTAGCTGCTGCGGTTTTTGGATCGGTTAAGCCAAAGTCGTGGGAGAATCCATTTTGACTTTTTAAATAATCTTGAACCTGCTGGCTCGCTAGTTTTGCCAGTTCATGCGGTCTATAATCAAAAGGGTAGGTGAAGTTCTCAGGCAGTGCAATACCTTTAATATCAGAGCTGAATTTATGAAAATATTTATTCGTCGTGCAATTATCCATTAAGCAATCCTTTTTGCGAAGATAAAATAAAAATCGCTTTGTTGTAGTTCCATATTTGTATTTATGGACCCGATAGCATAGGTTTTCTTGTGGCTTTAATCTCAAGAGTTGAACTTAATTCTAATTGTGAAAACAAAAGCACATTTACATTGTTTTATTTATGTAATTAGATGTTTTAATGTCTAAGAAAACTTGAATAAGCTATAGGTTTTGCGTAAGTTTAAGGTGAAAACTTAATGTTAAAATGAACAAAAAAAGGATAGGAAATTCAGAGTTAGAAATTGCACCAGTTGTATTTGGAGGAAATGTTTTTGGGTGGACATTGAATGAAAAAGACTCCCATAGAATATTAGATGGTTTTGTGGATAGAGGGCTGAACGCAATTGATACGGCGAATTCATACTCCCACTGGGTGGAAGGTAATGAAGGTGGGGAATCGGAGAAAATCATCGGTTCTTGGCTAAAAAATAAAGGCGGAAGAGATAACTACATCATTATGACTAAGGTGGGTAGTAGCTTTGGTGGAAAGAGTAAGCCGAATACCACCAAAGAGCATATCATCACCGAGGTAGATAAATCCTTGAGGAGGTTGAACACAGATTATATCGATCTGTATCAGACGCATTACGACGATGGGGTTACACCTATCGAAGAAACTCTAGGGGCTTACCAGGAGCTTATAAAAGCAGGGAAAGTTCGCTATATAGGAGTATCCAATATATCTAGAGCGCGGTTAGAGGATAGCTTGAGAGTTAGCGAAGAGCTTAATCTCCCGACTTATCAATCTCTGCAGCCACTCTATAACTTGTACAGTAGAGAACAATACGAGACAGAATATCTCCCAGTTGTAGAAAATAGTGGGATATCTGTATTGCCTTATTATTCCTTGGCAAGTGGCTTTTTAACGGGTAAGTATCGAGCCGATGATGATTTCAATCAGTCGTTAAGAAGTGAGGGGATAAAAAAGGAGTATTGGAACGACAAAGGGAAGAAGCTAATAGCCCAGCTTTTAGAGGCAGCAAAGGAATTTGGTGAAAGTCCTGCTGCGGTATCTTTAGCGTGGCTACTGGCCCAAAATACGGTCACTGCTCCAATTGCAAGCGCAACAAAAGAATCACATATAGATGATTTTATTCAAGCAATCAAATTAAGCTCGGAATCATCAAAGAATCTAAATGACATATTTAGAAAGTAAACAGAGTAAAATTATAATTTGTAATAAATAAATTTATGAAAGCACAATTAGGAATTAAAGAAGCAGAAACTAAAAAAATTGCCAGCTTATTGAATAAAGTATTGGCAGATGAACACGTATTATATATTAAATCAAGAAACTCCCATTGGAATGTACAAAGTCCCGACTTCCATTCCATGCATGCCTTTTTTGAGGAGATTTATGGAGAACTAGAGGTTACTATCGATGAGGTAGCTGAGCGTATTCGTACTATTGGACATTTTGCTGTAGGAACTATGGCTGAGTACTTGAAGCTCACTCAGCTGAAGGAAATGCAGTACAAAGGCCACGATGCTCAAGGCTACTTAAAAGAGCTTTTAGCCGACTTTGAAACTATTATCCAATCTCTTCGTGATCACATTGAAGATGTTGCCGAAAACACAAAAGATTGTGGAACGGAAGATTTCCTAATCGGCATATTGCAAAGACACGAAGCAAGAGCATGGATGATTCGCTCACACTTAGCTTAAGCTGTCAGAATTAGTTGTTGATATTAAAGAAGGCTCGTATTTATGGGGTCTTCTTTTTTGCTTTTATAGGCAATTATAGCCTCTATTTTTTAGGTATAATTGAATTCAGTACCTAATCTTATATTTATTTGCTATTTTCGCTCCTAATAGAAATCAAGTTATCATGATAATAGAACCGAGAACTAGAGGATTTATTTGCCTGACTGCTCACCCTGAGGGAGCTTGGCAAAATGTAAAAAATCAAATTGATTATGTCAAAAGTCAGGGAAAGAACGAAGATGGACCTAAAAAGGTTTTAGTAATTGGAGCCTCAACTGGATTTGGCCTTTCGTCACGTATAACTGCAGCCTTCGGATATGGTGCCTCTACCATTGGGGTGTTTTTTGAAAAAAGCGCTAGCCGAGGTAGGCCTGCAACCGCAGGATGGTATAATTCCGCAGCTTTCGAACAGTTAGCTAAAGAAGAGGGTTTATACGCTAAAAGTATCAATGGAGATGCTTTCTCAGATGAGATTAAAAAGCAAACTATCGATCTGATTAAAGCTGACTTAGGAAAAGTAGACTTAGTGGTTTACTCCTTAGCATCGCCAAGACGTATTCACCCAAAAACAGGTGAGAAGTTAAGCTCTGTATTGAAACCCATAGGTGAATCATTTACGGATAAAACAGTGGACTTTCACACTGGGGAAGTATCA
>DXEZ01000115.1 GCA_019114715.1 Candidatus Sphingobacterium stercoripullorum
AACTTGAAGAAGGAATTGATGGTTTAATCCACATTTCTGATTTATCATGGTCTAAGAAAATCAACCACCCTAACGAATTCACAAAAGTAGGTGAAACATTAGACGTAGTTGTTTTAGAAGTTGACGAAGAAAACAGAAAACTAAGCTTAGGTCACAAACAACTTGAGGAAAACCCTTGGGATACTTTTGAAACTATTTTCACAGTAAACTCAATTCATGAAGGTACTGTTCTTAAAGTAGGTGATAAAGGAAATATTGTAGCCCTTCAGTATGGAGTAGAAGGTTTCTGCCCATCTAAGCACGCTATCAAACAAGACGGTACTCCATTAAAAGTTGACGAAGTTACTGATTTCAAAATCATCGAGTTCAACAAAGAGAACAGAAGATTAGTTATTTCTCACTCTCGTATTTGGGAAGATGAACAAGCAGAAGCTCGTAAAGAAGAAACTACGAGTCGTAAAAAAGATGCACGTGCAACTTCTACAGCAGTGAAAAAAGTAAAAGAATCTGTTGAGAAATCTACTTTAGGAGATCTAGACGTTCTAGCTCAACTTAAAGAAGAAATGGAAAACCAAGAAAAGAAAACCGACTAATTTACTTAGAAAGTAATCTATATATAAAGTGCTACTGAACTCCAGTAGCACTTTTTTGTTAATACCTATCCATCCCCCCTACCTTCTATTAAAAGCTTAATGCTTTTAATAGAAATATTTTCTGACTTGTCCACGACTTTTACGAAAGACTAATCGCCTGATAACCGGCATATTGGCTTTTAATATATTGTATTTTGCTGAGCTAAAGACCAAATCACGCTTAAAATCAAGGGAGTTCGACTGATTGGAATAGGCCTTCAGAACTTCCACAAGTGACTTGTAAACCTGTAAAGTATTTCGATGCTAAGAAAGAACTAGAAAGTAACATGTAATTATGTATTCCAAAGTATTTTTTATATATCCAATCATAAAAAACTTTGTACATATCACCAAAAACTCTGGATGGATATCACCAGAATACGCAATTACAGATCTTATTGGCCAAGTAGATTTGCTGACCTAAAATAGATAAATCAGGAGAAAGAATTATTTTTCACCAGACACTGCAAACAACACTTTTCGCCTATCAGATAAAAAAGACTTTTGAAATTGACTTTGACTTATAACAAGCGGGGGAATTTCTCGGGATTCGTTTCCCCTAGCATTTCATAAACTAACTCCACGATATCATCTACTGAAGGCTTGGTGAAGTAATCACCATCTGAACCGTAGGGAGGCCTGTGTGCTTTAGCAGTCAGGGTTCTAGGTTGACCATCGAGGAAGTAATATCCATTCTGATCCTCTAAAATGTTTTTCAGAATATAAGAAGAGGCTCCACCAGGAAAGTCTTCATCTACTACTAAAAGCTTGTTTGTTTTCTTTAAGGACTCTACACAAACTCCTGATAAATCGAAGGGTGCTAAGGTTTGAACATCTACAATCTCAATAGAAATACCTAACTTATCTAAAGCTAAAACTGCTTGCTCCACAAGCCTTAATGTTGAACCATAACTTACAACAGTAATGTCTGTACCTGATTTGATAACCTCTGCTTTACCGATTGGAACGGTAAAATCGCCAATATTTGAAGGCATTTTTTCTTTCAGCCTATAACCATTTAAGCATTCAACAACCAGCGCTGGTTCATCACTCTTCAATAGTGTGTTATACATACCTGCTGCCTGGGTCATGTTTCTTGGAACGCATATATGGATTCCACGAAGCCCTCCTAATAATACTGACATTGGAGATCCTGAATGCCAAATCCCCTCTAAACGATGACCTCTAGTTCGAATAATTACTGGAGCCTTTTGAGTTCCTTTAGTCCGATAACTCAAGCTAGCCAGATCATCACTGAGAACGGGCATAGCATAGATTAAATAATCTAGGTATTGTATTTCTGCAATTGGTTTAAGACCTCTCATCGCTAAACCTATACCTTTACCAATGATTACCGACTCTCTAATACCAGTATCAAAAATTCGATCCTCACCAAAAATCTCTTGAAGTCCCGCGAAACCTTGATTAACATCCCCTATCTTACCTACATCTTCACCAAAGGATAAAAGCCTTTCGTCTTTTTCAAAATTCGCTTTAAAGCAAGAATTTAATATCTCTCTCCCATCAACAATTGCAGAATCGTCATTATATTCCGGCTCCACAACAGAAACATGCAATGCAGAATAAGGAGTTTCTGTGTGTAAAAAGCTATTGTAACGATTATAATTTTCTTTTTGTTTTTCTTTATACCATGCTATAAGCTCCGCTTTACCAGCTAGATTCTCTTCATATCTCAATTCGCGAATCACGCGACGAACGTGCTCATACACCTCTTTTAATGATCTATCGGACATAGATTGAAGAGTTTTCAAAGAGAAAACTACTCTTTGATCAGGAACTTTACTCAACATTTCTATTGCCTCTAGTCGCTCCTGATCTAAAAACTGGACATAGTCTGACCAAGCTCTTTTTTGTTCCTTACGAACTAGTGCAACAGCTTCTTGTTTAATCGTATCAAAATGTTGCTGATCGGTAATGCCCGTATTAAGCATCCAACTCTCCATTTGAGAAATACAATCAAACTCATCCTCCCAGTCTAATCTATCTTTACTTTTATACCTTTCATGGGAACCTGAAGTAGAATGACCTTGAGGCTGTGTAAGTTCCGTGACGTGCACTATACATGGGATATGTTCTTCTCTTGCAACCTTTTCAGCGCGCTGATAAACTTCGCATAACCCAGCATAGTCCCAACCTTTAACCTTAAATATTTCAAAACCAGCTTCTTGCTCATTCCTCTGAAAGCCTTGTAGCACCTTAGAAATATCAGATTTTGTAGTTTGAATTTCATTAGGGACAGAAATACCGTAGCCATCGTCCCAGATGCTTATGACTACCGGAATTTGTTTAACCCCACAAGCGTTTATTGCCTCCCAAAATACACCCTCAGATGTGGAAGCATTCCCAACGGTGCAAAAAATCACTTCGT
>DXEZ01000116.1 GCA_019114715.1 Candidatus Sphingobacterium stercoripullorum
CATGGGAGAAAACACGGTGTTTCTTCTGCTTACGGCACTCATACGCAACTTCTATAAATTCATCATGGCGAGGCTTGACGTGAAGAGGTTCGGACTCAAAGCAACAAGCCGCATCAAGGCGTTTGTCTTCAAGTTCATCTCTGTGCCAGCCAAATGGGGCAGGACATCAAGGCAGTATGTGCTGAATATCTATTCATGCAACAACGCTTATGCTGATGTGTTCCAGAATGACTTTGGATAACACCGACAACTTATGGTCGTGACTTTGCGTATTGCCTCAAGTCGCATGGTGGGGTAAGGGGCGTTTATATGTCTTTATGGTGACATTCGATGCACTGTGCCCCCTTTTTACTAACGATGCAGATTATTTTCGCTTCTGTATCATATAGGCGCGTAGTTGCGGATTTGAGGTATTCAAAAGTTTCAAGCAGTTTTATAGCTTTCTTTTCGCCCTTTATTTGCTTACCCTTGACATCAAAACTACGCACTCCACGTGGCTCGAGTTGATGGAATTGATGTCTTTGGCTAATTTTAGAGCCCGACGTATGCGGAAACATATCTATCAATTTTTTACTGTTTTTTGAGAAAACGAGGTATGAGGGAACATATCGAAGTAATAAACACCAATAATACGCATTAAAAACTAATCACTGTTGTATTTAAACTATTCGAAAAGGATTTAAATATTAAGGGAAGACTCTATAGATCTTTTCAAATAATTAACGAGTTCAATTATCTCAGTCTCCATTCCTTCCCACTTGTCATCATAATCTCCCAAATAAGCCTTTTTTGCTTTTTCAAGTAAAGTAGCATGCTCTTTGGCTAATTTAGGTATCGCCCATTCAGCAGCCTGATCTTTTGAGCAAATTCTACCGGAAGAGGATGTCAGCCACATTCTGGCTAAAGTTAAAATCACATTGCGTTCGTCACCTTCAATGCTAGCTATCAACCCGGGTAAGGATTCTTTAATCGCCCTTCGAATATCTGTCATTGGTACAGGCTCAATCACTTCTGTTGCCTCTGGTCCGAAAAGGTTAATACTATTTTCTCTTAATTGAGATAAAAGAATTGCTAAATCGGGATCATAAGTTGGCTCAGGAATTGCTCCCTTATCAAACTGCTCCCTTAGCCACTCACCATACATAAATTCATGTTTAGGAGGAAATTTCCAAGGGACAACATCCTTTTGATTTATGACCGTAACTTCAAGTGGTCTAATAGCATTTATGTTTCTATATAAGGCAAAGAGGATAATTTTTCTGTCACTGATTGAATAATATTATATCTCAGGTTTTAAAGTTAGCGAAATTGTTTTCTTGTTTAAATCTAAAAATGTCAAATTTGTATTATTTATTAAAGCTAACGTGGAATATGTTATAATTTCACTTATGCATTGAGTTAGATTAAATTCAATATACTGATTGGAAGAAGCCATAACATTTCCACTGCAGACAATAGAATTATCAGAGATGTCAATTTTTTTACCTATTAAGCGCAAAAAATCAATCATATCATAGACATCCGTTTTTAAATATGGATTTTTTATGATAAATTTTTGTTTGTTAACAGATAAAAGTAATGCCGTTTTAGTGGCCCCTCCTACAAGCGGTCCACTCAAATCTTCGCTAGAGTATGAAAAATTTTTTATATCTAACTCGGTTATATCGCTATTGTCACCAAAATTACCTATTATTCTATTAGATTCTATACTTATTTTGTGATTAAAACATTCAATCACTGAAGCAATATGAGAAAATGGTCTATTATGTGAATCTATCGAATCACCAATTTGACAACCTCCAGAACCATAATATTCAAATTTTCCTAATGCAATTAATAGCGCCGGGCACAAATACATAGAACCATGAATACACTTTCCTAAAAAGAAAGGAATGTTGGCATTACATATGGTACTTGCGTCAATAAACAAACGTTTGTTATATATTTTTGCAGTACCACCTAGTTCATTTATTATTGCGATAAAAACATATGTATCACTTACTATAGGTGGATTAACAATAACAGTCTTCATTTTGAGTGCAATAGTTAATGCTATTATTTGAACCATTGAATGTTTGTATCCATCCAAACTTAAGGAGGCATTAACTGGACTATTTTTGCTCACACTTATATTAATATTTTTATTTTCTCCTTTAAACAAAAAATCGGATAAACATTTATATTCCATAATAGATTCCTTGTAACTCTAATTGTTGATAGACAAAAAAACAGATCGCCTATGCATCACAAACAAAATACGGTTAATTTAGTGTTTTGTTTTGTAATTAATTTTGTCTCTGTCCGAGATAAGTGTTGGTATGCATAACTGACCTGTTTATTCATTTTCTATGAATGCCCTGGGTAAACGAAAAGGAACAAGGTATATTTCATCCTTGTTCCTATCGGTCAGTATGTGCTATTCAGTTCAACAAATTGGAATTGGTAATATATAAGCGAGGGTTTAACAGCCTTCGCTTTTCTTATATGATGAAAGGGACCGGTCTGACGGAATTTGGAATTGGGACACCACGCCCGCAGTTAAATGTGTCAGCCACCCTTCATCATTCTGCGTTCGATTTAGCTAGTTGGGACAGAATCCTGCTCCCGTTTTACGCACCAATCTGAATGAATTTTGAAGCGCTGGAACCGATCAATATCATTCAAAAAGGAGGATCACCATGATTGCTGTTGGAATCGATGTTTCTAAATCCAAGAGCACCGTTGCCATTCTGGATTCCTGTGGAACCGTCCTGGCAACTCCATTCAACATGGCACATACTCAACCTGAAATGAATGCCCTCGTTTCCCGGTTAAAGGCATTTGACGAGCCTGTAACCATTTTGTTGGAGTATACCGGACACTACCATTATCCTGTTCTGAAAAAGCTTCAGGAAGAAGGCTTTCCGGTGTGCGTTGTCAATCCGTACCAGATGAAGAAGTACGGCGATGTTGAGATTCGTAAAGCAAAAACAGATAAGAAGGACGCTCTTCGTATAGCCACTTTTGCTCTGGAGAAGTCTTACAAGCTTGTTCCCTACAGTTCTATGGAACAGAAATACGAGGATCTTAAATTCCTGTCCAGGCAGTACCAGCAGCGGATTTCTTTTGTTTCCACTCTCAAGGTGCAGCTTATTAACATGCTGGACCAGACCATGCCCGGTATTACGAAAATTCTGGCACTAAAAAGCCGAGATCCGGAAAAATGTGCCTTACTGCTCTTTATTAAGCGGTATAAGTCTTTTGACGAGATTCAGCGCATTGGCAAAACTCGATTTCTCTCTACTTACGCAACACTTATGAAGAAAACACCGGACAGATACGCCCCAAAGAAGGGATTGGAAATCTACGAGCTGGCCCGGGACAGTATTACTACCCGCGGAGAAGATCCTTACATTTGGTCGGCCCAGGATCAGTGCGTCGGTCTGTTGGCAACCGCTCAGAATGCAGCGGATGAAATCATTACGCAGATGCAGAACATTGCGGAAACCATCCCTGAATACACGGTGCTTCGCGCAATGAACGGTGTCGGCGACCGACTAGGGCCTGTTATCCTGGCTGAGATTGGAGATATACGACGCTTTCATAGTGGCAAGGCTCTGAACTCTTTTGCAG
>DXEZ01000117.1 GCA_019114715.1 Candidatus Sphingobacterium stercoripullorum
CTTGTCGTTAGTTAGTGCGCCCACGGCATTGTCTTTATCGCCTAGCTTCTCACTCATCTCTTCGAGGTTTACCACCATGGCGCTAGCCGTTTGGGTAATCCCTTGCAGCTGCGCTGCAGAAGTACGGAGGCTATTAAAGACGCTCGTATCGGTTGCTAGCTCGTGAATAAGCCCCTCATCTGAGTTAAGCTTCCTTGTCAAAGCGTGCACCTCCTGAGTGGCTTTGCCCGCATTCTCCATAGTGAGGCTAAGTGACTTTAAGGTGTTATTGAGTGAATACACCCAAGTGGAGTCCGTAAGAAGAGCTCCTATAGGCCCCTTACCTTCCACCAGCTCTTTGGAGAGTAGCGATAAGTTCTTGGTGACCTCCACCAGGTTCTCGTTATTGATCTGCAGGGTAGCGAACATCTGCTCGGTATCGGTACCTTTTTCCGATACTAAGACATCACCGCTTTGAATCGAAGGCTGACTGGCCGATCCTCCCACTAGAGTAACTATGGAGTTTCCTATTAGACCATCGGATCCGAGCTTCGCTACAACATCCTTACGTATAAACTCGAGCGCCTTCTCTTCGATCTGCATGGCCACTCTTACGCGCTGAATATCCTCAAACTTAATCTCCTTTACAATACCCACGCGAACGCCAGAAAACCACACGTTATTCCCTACTTTCAGACCTTTGACATCTTCAAAGTAGGAGGTTACGTTCACGTGCTTCCCGAATTTACTCTGCTGGCTGCCGAGCACGAGTATACCGGCTACTAAAATAATTAATCCTATTAAAGCAAAAAGACCTACTGTCAGTGATCGCTTATTGTCTTTCGAAACCATATATATCTAATCAATAAAGTTATAATCATAAAACGGCTTAACCCGAGCATCGTTTGTATCGAAAATCTCTTGGAAGCTACCCTCTCTTTCAAACTTCCCATCTAAAAGCATGACAATTCTATCGCCTACCATCTTGGCGCAGGCTAAATCGTGCGTGATGATGATCGAAGAAGTTTTATAAAGCTCCTGCACCTGATTTATCAGCGTATTGATATCTAGGCAGGTAATGGGATCTAAACCAGCAGTAGGCTCATCGTAGAGCATAATCTCAGGCTTTAGGATTAGCGTCCTAGCAATACCGACCCGCTTGCGCTGTCCACCGGAAAGCTCCGAGGGCATCTGCTCAATGGTATGTAACAAACCCACGGCATCCAGCACGGACTCTACCTCGTAGTTAATCTCCTTACGCGTTAAATGGCGCTTGTTTCTAACTAGCGGAAACTCCAAATTCTCCCGGATGGTCATACTGTCATATAAAGCACTATTTTGAAAGGAAAACCCAATGCGCAGCCTAAGCTCCTGCATTTGCTTCGCGGTAAGCTGTGAGATATCATTCTGTAGCACCTGCACATCGCCCTTATCCACTTCCAATAAACGCGAGATGATCTTGATCAGCACCGACTTTCCCGTGCCGGAGCGCCCCAGTACCACCAGGTTCTCCCCTTGGTATAAATCTAAGTCCACTCCCTTTAATACATGGAGGTCCCCAAAGGACTTATACACATCCCGCACGCGAATTACGGCGTTATCTTTATTTATATAATGCGACTCTTTATTTTCCATATTAACCGAAGAATGATAAGAGTTGAACAATCAATATTTCCTCTATAAACACTAGGAACATGGAAGCTACCACCGCCGAGTTGGCTGCTCTACCAACCCCTTCAGTACCTTTGGAACTATTATATCCGATATAGCAACTTGCAAAACCTATAGTAAAACCAAAGACTATGGCACGGATGACCATTGCGGCTAGATCAATGTATTCAATGGCATTGAACACCTGGGTGAAGAAGCTCAGTAAGCTCAGATCGTCATTGGAGATGATGCTCAGATACCCTCCCATAAGCCCAATTCCTGAAACATAGAAACACAAGATGGGAATCATAATCGTTGTCGCAATCACGCGGCTAACGATTAGAAACTTAAAAGGGTTGGTTCCCGATACTTCCATGGCGTCGATCTGTTCGGTAACATTCATAGAAGATAGCTCGGCACCGATCTGCGAGCCCACCTTACCCGAGGCAATCAGGGCGGTCACTAAGGGCGCTAAGGCGCGCACAATGGCGATGGATATTAAAGCAGGTAGCCAAGAGGTAGCTCCGAACTCCTCCAGCGAGGGGCGGGACTGCTTGGTAAATACAAAACCTACGATAAACCCTGTTAAGCTGATCAGTGGAAATGATTTCCAACCAATTTCATAGCATTGGCGCATGATCTCCTTAAACTCATAGGGTGGACTTACCAGCTCTCTAAAAAAGCGCATAAGAAACCTATGCAAATTAGCTAACTCTAAAAGTAATGCTTTAAATTTTTTAACCATTGGAAAACTTCCGTCTGTTATTTAACACTATACTCCAACAAACTGCAAAGTTACAAACATTTTTTGTCCTCTTGCTATCCTTCAGCCATTTTAAAGAAAAGTGACTGCGGGAATTGGGTGTTCCCATTATTTTGTAAGCAAACAGCTATAGGTGACACCCTTCAGCAAAAGCTGCATCTACCGCTCGAGATGCCATAGGGCCAAACTCTGGCAGCTCTATATAAAGCAAAACGGCTAGCCTAATTTTCTTAAGCCAACCGTTTTGAAATAAAAATATTACAATAATTACTTTACAGCATCTACTACTGCTTTGAAAGCTTCAGGGTTATTGTAAGCTAAATCAGCTAACACCTTACGGTTTAGACCGATGTTTTGCTCATTTACTTTACCCATGAATTGTGAGTAAGATAATCCGTGAATACGCGCTCCTGCGTTGATTCTTTGGATCCAAAGAGCTCTAAATGCTCTTTTCTTGTTCTTACGGTCTCTATAAGCATACTGTAATCCTTTTTCATACGCGTGCTTTGCTACCGTATAAACTTTACTCCTTGAGCCGTAGTATCCTCTGGCTGCTTTTAATAGTTTCTTTCTTCTTCTTCTTGACGCTACTGCGTTTGTCGAACGTGGCATAAACTTTACCTTTTTTGGCAGAGGGCGATCAATCTATATTGATACTTAAGAACCCCAAACCTGGTTGAAAAATTAATTAATAATAAACCTAATACTCATTCAGATTACTTCCCTAAAACTAACATACGTTTCACGTTGCCTAAGTCTGCATCGTGTACATAAGCTGTTTTAGTTAAGTTTTTCTTTCTTTTTTTAGTCTTCTTAGTCAAGATGTGGCTTTTGAACGCCTGCTTTCTTGCTATCTTACCTGTCCCAGTAAGCTTAAAGCGCTTTTTCGCACTGGAATTGGTTTTAATTTTCGGCATAATTATCCAAATTTATATTTAAACTACTTCTATTTGCTATTTTTTCACTGTTTTTGGAGCAACCGTCATAAACATTCGCTTACCTTCCATCTTCGGCATAAGTTCCACTTTACCGTAATCCTCTAAAGCTTGCGCGAAACGCAACAATAGGATTTCTCCCTTTTCTTTAAATACAATCGCACGGCCACGGAAATGCACAAAGGCTCTCACTTTCTCACCTGCCTCTAAAAACCTGATGGCATGTTTCAGCTTAAAATCGAAATCATGATCGCTGGTGTTCGGACCAAAACGGATTTCCTTCACAACAGTTTGCTTCGACTTCGCCTTCATCTCCTTTTGCTTCTTCTTCTGCTCGTAGACGAACTTGCTGTAATCCATGATCTTACAAACAGGAGGGTTTGCCTTTGGTGATATTTCCACCAAATCCGAACCTATCTCCTCAGCCATTTTTAAAGCTTTCGATAAACTGTAGACTCCCTGCTCAACGTTATCCCCAACTAGTCTAATTTCAGCAGCCCGAATATGACCGTTTATACGGTGTTCAGGCTCATTTCTTCTAAATGTAGATCTATTACGGCTCACTCTTTTTGACGCCAAATGTTAACTCCTCTTTTTAATTAATTAAACTTCTATTTCCTTACTCAACAATTCCCTAAACTCCTCGACTGTTAACTCTCCCAAATCCGTGCCACCTCGCTTCCTTACAGAAATCTTATTATTCCCCACCTCCTTATCGCCTACGATAAGCATGTAAGGGTATTTCTGAAGCTCCGCATCACGAATTTTCCGGCCAACCTTCTCATCTCTAGAGTCAATCAGTCCGCAAATATCGTCATTATTTAGTGAATTTAAAACATTTTCTGCATAATCTTGATATTTTTCTGAAACTGGGAGGATAATAAACTGCTCTGGCGCAAGCCATAAAGGAAAATCTCCTGCACAATGTTCTATCAAAACTGCAACAAAACGTTCCAGAGAACCAAAGGGTGCTCTGTGTATCATCACCGGTCTGTGCTTTTGATTGTCACTACCGGTATATTCTAATTCAAAGCGCTCAGGCAAGTTGTAATCCACCTGAATGGTACCCAGCTGCCACTTCCTACCCAGCGCATCGCGCACCATGAAGTCGAGCTTCGGACCGTAGAATGCAGCCTCACCGTATTCTACTACGGTTTGTAGTCCCTTCTCCTCAGCCGCCTCAATAATGGCCTGCTCGGCAAGATCCCAGTTTTCATCGCTACCGATATATTTCTGCTTATTCTCCGGGTCGCGCAAGGATACCTGCGCTGTAAATTCATTAAATCCTAATGTGTTAAACACATAAAGAACTAGGTCTATGACCTTTTTAAACTCATCCTTCACCTGGTCGGGACGGCAGAAAAGGTGCGCATCGTCTTGGGTAAACCCTCTAACGCGCGTTAAGCCGTGCAACTCTCCCGACTGTTCGTAACGGTACACCGTGCCGAACTCTGCAAAACGTACCG
>DXEZ01000118.1 GCA_019114715.1 Candidatus Sphingobacterium stercoripullorum
GAGAGTACAGCCCTGCAATAAAGCTTTTAGTGTCCGCAATAGGCTTATTGCTAAAGCTGGAGAATTTCGCTGGACTGAGGAGCATTAAAAAGATGTTTTCTCCCCACTTCATGCACTTTCCTTGCTCATCAGAAAAATCTGGATTAAGGATAAAGCCAAGGGCATGGTAGAATGTCATCGATCTGTTTACATCTTTTACGGGTAGGTTTATAAAAACTTGTTTTTCCATTTTTAGTAGTTTTAGTGTTTACAACTTCGGCATCAAGCATGGACCTATTAAGCTTGAGCTTGTTCTTTCTGTTAGTTTCTCGTTCATCCATATACAAAGGTATAGAGCCCAGATATAAAGAAACTTGTCTTATGGCAAGTTTTAATTTAGGCAGTGTGTTTAATTTTGTAAAAGAAACAAAAATTAAAAATCATGATGATAAATCCTTATTTAAACTTTGCTGGCAATGCCGAGGAGGCCTTTCAGTTTTACCAATCCGTCTTTAAAGGCGAGCTATTTATACAAAGGATGGCTGATCTTCCCGATATGGGGCACCTATCAACGGATGAGCAAAAATGTGTTATGCATATATCTTTACCGCTGGGTAACGGGCAGACGTTAATGGCATCAGATGTATTGCCCTCTAGCGGGCATGAACTAAAAGTAGGAAATAATAACTACCTTTCTATCTCTCCAGATAGTAGAGAGGAGGCCGAAAGGATCTTCCGGGAGCTTTCTTTAGGAGGGAAGATAGAGATGCCTCTTGAGGATATGTTCTGGGGTGATTATTTCGGATCTTTTGTAGATAAGTTTGGTGTTTACTGGATGATCAATTATGCTAGCAGGTAATTCATATGCTGAGATAGGAGGGCGGCCCTTAGAGCCAAAGTCTATGGTGGCTTTCCTGCTTTTTTTATTTAGATATTTAAGGAGTAAGTGATGAAACCACTCTACGTACTGATTATCGCGTTTTTTGTAACGCTATTTGCTCGCAAAAAGAGTGCAGGCCAATTTGATTTCCATCACGCTGGAAGAGTCTCCATGTCTATTATGCTGGTCTTTACAGCAGTAGGGCATTTTGCGTTTCCAGCGGGCATGGCCATGATGCTGCCTGAGGTTATCCCATTTAAAAGTGAAATCATTTTTCTTACTGGGCTACTGGAGCTCGCTGCTGCCTTTACGCTTTTTATTCCAAGTAAACGCATCGCTGTTGGCTGGTTATTGATAGCGTTTTTTATTATGGTTTTACCTGCTAATATTTATGCAGCCTTGCGCCAGGTAGACTACCAAAGTGCTAGTTTTAACGGCCCAGGGATAAATTATTTATGGGTTAGAATACCCCTTCAAATTTTGTTTATAGCTTGGGTGTATTTCTTTGTTGTGTACCCAGCAAGGATTCTAAAGGTAAATGGGAGCGAGAGAAGAAGAAAAAAGATTGTTATTTAGTATCCGCTATTTCTTTTCTTATCCGGCTTAGCGAGGTGTCTGTTACGCCAAGGTAGCTAGCTATATATTTTAGCGGGGACTGGAGCACTACCTGGGGATGGTTTTCTAGCAGCTGCAGGTATCGCTCGGTGGCTGGAAGGGTAATCATTTCAGTTGCACGGTTTTTATTTTTATAGAGCTCTCTAGACATCCATGCTCGGCCCCATTCCCGAAAAGCTGGGTACAAGTCGAATAGCTTCTCAAAGTCCTGGAATCCGATCCTCCAGAGTTTTACGTCCGTTAGACACTGCATGTACTCTCTAGTGGGTACTCTAGCGAAAATAGAGGCTACCTCAATGAGTATATCTTTTTCCTTAGCAAAGCCGGTTGTTATGTCTTCACCCTGATAATTGTAAACATAGCTTCTTACGAGCCCCTCTTGGACAATAAAGTACTCATTGGATATCTGCCCCTCTTTTAATAAGATGTGGCCTTTTGGATAATCTTCTAGCGTGTGCTCATCGCAAATAGCTTCTACATCCTGTTTGCTGAGCATAGGGTGCTGATAGGCGTGATGAAGTGTTCTCTTAGGCATGTCTTTAAAATTTATTGGAGTATCACCCAAATATATAGATAATCTATTGAAATTTGTTAGTCAACCTATTAGTAGTTAGGGAGGTAGTGCCCTAGTAGACGCATAAACTTAAATAATAATCCTAGGTATATTACCTGGAGCAGGGCATTTGGAAGTAATTAGACCAATCGATTATTAGCTATATCTAGATTCCTAGTATTCATTATGCCATTGATTTATCTTAGAATTTGGGGTGTTGCCATTCAAAGATATTACCTAGATGGTCGAGTTCGATCATCCTTTGAAACGCAGCCCGATTAATTAAGTGTTTAAAGCGATCTGAATATTGGGGAGTTTCGAAGCGACTTTTAAGCACCCGTTTTTTGTATCTTTCACTCAATTCCATATTCTCGTAATAATGTTCCCGCTTCGATTTGGTTATCAACTTTTCTTCTATCAGTCGTTCAACAATGTTAAGGAAAGTGATCCCATATTTTTTATGCATAAAAACTATTTCATCTATAACGATTGGATCCCTTCCAGTACCAAACTCTTTTATTAATGCAGCTTTTGAGAATAAAAACTCCTTGGCAAAACGAGTACAAAAACTCTTCTTAGCTTTAAGTTCACTCTTAGTTACGTCAAGTAGCAAATGACCTAACTCATAAAATAGAGTGAATCTTTTTTGTTCAACTGTAAGGTTCTTATTGAGTACGATGACCGGATATTTGCCACTTATTAACGTTGAGGTACCATCAAAAGTGCTTATATCTTCGCTAATTTGAACAACTTTAATTTTCTGGTCTTCAAAAACTTGAATTATATTATGAATAGGACCTAGACCTACTTCCCATTCCTCCCTTAATTTTAAAACTATGGCCTTAATTTCCTCTATCGAATGGATTCCCTTTTGCTTGAGCGAAGTCTGAAAAACAGAATCAATGTTTAGGATATCTTCAATTTCAAGATAAGCACCCACCATTTGTCTAACTCCTTCTTGGATTGCGTACAGTCTCTTTTTATTGAAGCGCTTTTCTCTTTGGAAATTAACGGTTCCAAGCGCTAGGCGTGAAAGGAAATAGAAATATTCTATCCTAATTTGAAGAGTATTACTGAGCTTTGATCTTGCAATAGGAGAAGGCGCAGAGATACCTTGTTCGTATTCCGAAATCATAGTTTTGGATAAACCTGATCGATCTGCTAATTCCTTTTGCGTATAACCTCTAAATCTTCGGACGCTTAATAATCTTTCTGGAACAAAGGATATCATCTCTTTTTAGTAGTCTTGTTGATGTGAAGATAGATGTTTGTAAGCTAATTAGCAACTTTCAAATATCTTAAATGGTAAATGGTTTTAATACGTTAGGCTATTTCGTGTGTTGAGATCGTTTACTTTGGTGTTAGCCTAAAGGTTTTGGCTTATTATTGGTAGGGGGGAGCAAAGTTCTGTTCGCTCATTTATAATTTCTTTAAGGGTTTATGAGGGATAGTCTTTTTGGTTTTAATTTTATCTTACTAAGTTGGATGAAATACCAAGTTTTATGCTATTTTAACTTTAAATCTGCTGGGTCATACTGGTTTGCGTCCCGTTTTTCTTTTTTTAACTTCCAATATTTCATGGCATCTTTGATAGAGAGGTTTGGGTTATCTAAAAGAAATGCTCGGATATATTTGTTGTATTCAAATTGAGGGGCGATTGCCTTTACATAGCTCTTGTCTTTTTCAAGCTCTTTCAGGCGCTTCCATGCATTAGCTGCATCACCTAACGTTTTACCTTCATTTGCTGTCATCCAATTCATAAAGCTTACATTGAATTTAAAATGAGAGCCAATTTGATCGATGAAAAAGGCTCTGACATTTTGTGTATTTCGGTAATTGTCGGTGATAATTGTTGAATTAGTTAGTAACTCTGTATTCCAATTAAAATTAGATACTGCAGGTTTTACTTTCTTTGATTCTGGAGGGATTTGGCCAGTTGTTAGGTAATGCCTGATTTTTTTAGTCAGTTCAATTTTGCTTCCAGAAGAGCCTATCCCAAGAGTTTTGCAAAAAGCAACTAACTCTGTTTTTAACCAGTAAAAGTCATTAAAATCAAATAGTGATATATCCTTATCAAGATTCGGTCTTTCCATTTTTAAACTCTTGGTATTAGCATCAGCGCTCGAGCCCATAATTTTCACAGCCATCTTATGAATTCTACCTTTAGTTCCATAGGGTAGATCTTTAAATCATTTATTCAATCAGATACAATGTTACGAGTATATTTCTAATGTGCCAATATTTAGCTAGTTATTGTATGTTTCTACATTTCAAAACTTACCAACTGAATACTGTTATGCTCTTAGGTATGAATTACAGGTTGACCGCATAGCTGTTAATAGTCTATTTATTATTCGATTAGCTTGGAGTTGCTAACTTAGCCCGCACTTTAAGTTAAGAATAATAATTATCTTAATTTTGAAATATGAAGAAAACCCGTAAGAAATACAATCGCGTCTTTAAAGAAAGAGCAGTTGAGTTAAGTGAAGAAAGGAAGAACCTCTCTGAGCTTGCTCGCGAATTAGGAATATC
>DXEZ01000119.1 GCA_019114715.1 Candidatus Sphingobacterium stercoripullorum
TTTTCTCTCCTACAAAGCGCGTAAAAGAGTGTTAGTCCTCGATGACCTCACTGTTCTTGCTCTCCACAAGCTCGTGTTCTTGCTTGAAATAGCTTTTTTGGAACAGTAAGATTAAAAATACTCCTACGCTAATGGCGGAGTCAGCAATGTTGAATACAGGTCTAAAAAATAGGAAATGCTCTCCACCCCAAAAAGGAACCCAAGAAGGAAAATTCCCTTCAATAAGTGGGAAATAAAGCATATCTACCACCTTACCGTGGAAGAGGGAGGAATAGCCACCCCCATCGGGAAACAGTGCTGCTTTTGTGTAAAAGGTACTCTCACTAAAGATCACTCCATACAATGTGGAGTCGATGATGTTCCCTAAAGCACCAGCAAATATTAATGCCACATTTAAAATAAATCCACGGTGGTATTTGTGCTTGACCATGTAATGAAGTCCGTAGCCTATACCACAAACAGCAATTATTCTAAATAGGGTTAGAAATAGCTTACCCATTTCTCCACCAAACTCCAGCCCATAGGCCATTCCATTATTTTCAATAAAGTGTATAAGGAACTTATTACCTAAGACTTTAAAGTCTTGGCCTATGGTCATATTTAGCTTGACCCATATTTTTGAGGCTTGATCTATAAACAGTACTAAGCCTATTAGTAGGAGTGGTTTGTTATATCCTTTCATAAAAAAATGATGACCCATTGCTAGGTCATCAATAATCTTTTAAACCATTAATACTGTCTGTTTTTCGCTTCAATGCTGAGAGTTGTGTGTGGTACTGCTTTTAACCTTTCTTTTTGGATAAGCTTACCTGTCTCTCTACAAATACCGTATGTTTTATTTTCAATACGTACTAAGGCGGCTTCTAAGTTGTCGATAAACTTCTTTTGCCTAGCTGCCAATTGGTTGGTTTGCTCTTTTTCTAGTGTTGCAGAACCATCTTCCAAGGTCTTGTACGTTCCCGCTGTATCGTCTGTACCATTCGCATTGCTATTGCTAAGGGTATTACTTAGCATAGTAAATTCTTCTCTTGCAATACGTAGCTTTTCCAGAATAATCGCTTTGAACTCCTGGAGTTCAGAATCGCTGTACCGGGTTTTTTCGCTTTTACTCATGATTAAACCTTCTTTAGTTCTACCATTATTTCCTTACCGTCAATCTCTATGCTGCCGGTATTCTCTAATATACCGAATTCTAAGGAATCGGCTAAAATTTCATTGCAAATATACGATAAATTATCTTCTATCGCATCTTGCAACTCCTTATCTGCTGTTAAGCTTACATTAATTCTATCGGTGACTTCTAAGCCACTTTCCTTACGTAAGTTTTGTAAGCGGTTGATCAACTCACGCGAGAGGCCCTCTGCTTTTAGCTCCGGTGTTATTTGTATGTCCAGCGCTACTGTAAGCCGTCCTAAGGTAGCTACCTGCCATCCAGCAACGTCTTCAGCGGTAATTTCTACATCATCCACAGTGATGGTGTGACTGGAGTTTTTTAAGGCATAAGTACCATTTGTTTCCAGTTGTTCGATTTCCGCTGCGCCCATGGCATTTATTTCCCCGCTTACCACCTTCATATCTTTCCCTACTTTTGCCCCTAAGGAACGGAAGTTGGGTTTGATTTTTTTACTGATGATACCTGAGGTGTCTTTAATATACTCAATTAATTTGATATTCGTTTCCGATAGGATCAAATCACTCACGTGTTGGACCTGTCTTTCGAATTTTTCATCCAATACTGGGATTAAAATTTTATTGAGTGGCTGACGTACGTTAATACCTACTTTTTTGCGTAAAGAAAGTGTTAGGGAAGAGATTTGCTGCGCAAGGGCCATCTTCTCTTCTAGATCCTTGTTGATCAGTTTTTTGTTAACTACAGGGAAGTCACTGAGGTGTACCGAGGATAAGTTTTCTTTTCCTGTTACACGCTCTAAATCCTGATAAAGTTGATCGGCAAAAAATGGCGATATAGGAGACATGATCTTCGAAATAGTAACCAAACAGGTGTATAGAGTTTGGTATGCTGAGATTTTGTCTTCTGTATAATCCCCTTTCCAAAAGCGTCTTCTACATAAGCGGACATACCAATTGCTCAGTTGCTCGTCCACGAAAGTTTGTATAGCACGTGCCGCTTTGGTGGGTTCAAACTCTTGGTAATAGCGATCGACTTTTTCTACTAAAGAATTTAATAAAGATAATATCCATTGATCGATCTCCGGTCTTTGGGAACTATCTACTTCCTCCTCCTGGTATTTAAATTTATCAATATTAGCATACAAGGCGAAGAAAGCGTAGGTGTTGTATAAAGTTCCAAAAAACTTTCTCCGTACCTCATCCAATAGCTCCTTGTTGAACTTCAAGTTTTCCCACGGCGCTGCATTGCTAATCATATACCAACGCGTTGCGTCGGGGCCATATTTCTCTATAGTTTTAAAAGGATCTACTGCATTACCGAGCCTCTTCGACATTTTATTGCCGTTTTTATCTAGGACTAGGCCATTGGAAACGACATTTTTAAATGCTACTTCCTCATTGAGCATCACGGAGATTGCATGTAGTGTGAAAAACCAACCTCTAGTTTGGTCCACGCCTTCAGCTATAAAGTCTGCAGGGTAGGCGTTTTTAAAGTCTCCTTTGAAAGGCTTTTTGTCCCCTTGCCTTAACTTCTCGTAATCTAGTCCCCACTGTGCATATGGCATCGCGCCAGAGTCGAACCATACGTCAATAAGGTCCGCTTCTCTAAACATTTTTTCTCCGCTAGAAGAAACTAGCGTGATGTAATCCACAAAAGGTCGGTGTAAATCCAGATTCTCAGTACCGAACTTACTGATGAATTCTTTATTATCGTTAACTTCTTTTTCATTGAGGACTCCCGAGTCGATGGCTTTTTGCATCTCCTCTTTAAGCTCTTCCATAGAACCTATGCATAGTTCATGGCTGCCATCCTCGGTGCGCCAAATAGGAAGTGGTGTTCCCCAGTATCTCGAGCGAGAAAGGTTCCAGTCTACAAGGTTCTCTAACCAATTTCCGAATCTTCCCGTTCCTGTGGATTCAGGCTTCCAATTGATCGTTTTATTTAGTGCTACTAGCTTATCCTTTACCGCTGTGGTCTTAATGAACCAACTATCTAAAGGATAGTAAAGGATCGGTTTATCGGTTCTCCAGCAATGTGGATAACTGTGCTCGAACCTACGTACATCAAAAGCTTTATTATCTTCTTTTAATTTTATTGCAATCAGTACATCGGTAGGTTTAAAGTCCTTATCGTCTCGCTCTTTCTGGCTGTAGTATTCTTCTTTTACATACCGGCCCGCAAAGTCAGTGATAGCATCTACAAAGCGACCGTTTCTATCTACGGTAGGGCCCATTTTCCCATCTTCACCTTCCACTAAAATGGCCGGTATACCGTGCTGCTGGGCAACTCTGAAGTCATCAGCCCCGTAGGTAGGGGAGGCGTGTACAACTCCAGTACCATCTTCTGTAGTAACAAAGTCTCCAGGGATTACCCTAAAGGCTTTCTCAAGGAGCTCTGGTGAAGTAACATATGGCATGAGCTGCTCGTAACGAAGATCTACGAGTTCCTTACCACTGAAAGTATCCGCTATCTGCCAAGGTAATAGTTTATCGCCCGGTTTGTAGTTTTCTAAAGGTGCGTTTTCTGCCTCTTTTTTGAAAAACTTACCCACTAGGCTGCTAGCCAAAATTACAGATATGGGCAGCCCTGTATACGGGTTGAATGTTTTTACCTTAACGTATTCTATATTTTCACCTACTACTAGTGCTGAGTTGCTAGGGAGAGTCCATGGTGTTGTGGTCCAGGCTAAAAAGGAAGTGTCTTCCTCTGGAGTTTCAAAAATTCTAGTTAATAGAGCGTGTTTTTGATCTTTTACCACTCTAAATTGAGCCACAATACTGGTGTCTTTGACATTTTGGTATGTTCCAGGTTGATTCAGCTCGTGCGAGCTGAGTCCTGTTCCTGCAGCAGGAGAGAAAGGCTGTATAGTGTATCCCTTGTAAAGGAGGCCTTTTTTATGAAGCTCTTTTAAAAGGTACCATAGTGTTTCTATATATTCATTTTGATAAGTGATATAGGGGTTGTCTAAGTCCACCCAATAGCCCATTTTTTCTGTCAGGTCATTCCACACGTCGGTGTATTTCATAACCTCTTTTTTACAGGCATCATTGTACTCTTGAACGGAAATTTTTTTCCCTATATCGTCTTTTGTAATACCTAGGGTTTTTTCTACGGCAAGCTCGATAGGAAGGCCGTGTGTATCCCAGCCACCTTTTCTTTTCACTTGAAAACCTTTGAGTGTTTTATAACGACAGAAAATATCTTTGATACTCCTAGCCATTACATGGTGAATCCCTGGCATACCATTAGCTGATGGAGGCCCTTCATAAAATGTGTAGGATGGAGAACCTTCTCTATTTTTTATGCTTTTTTCAAATATCTTCTCATCTTGCCATTGCGCTAAGATGTTTTTTCCTGTTTCTGGTAAATTAAGGTGTTTATATTCTTTGTACATTACGCGTAAGTATCTCAAAATTAGTGGCGCTAATTTAATCATTTTCAATGAAAGGCCACCAACATGCATAAAAAAAGTCGGGCTGAGTAATCCAGGCCGACTCTATGT
>DXEZ01000120.1 GCA_019114715.1 Candidatus Sphingobacterium stercoripullorum
ATCCATATTGGGATGCTGATTATTCAGTTTATTGTGGCTGGAGTAGTAAGTAGGAAGAATCCGTTTAAGTTGTTAATTACTATGCTACCAGCTTACTTTACCGCTCTTGGTACGCAATCATCGGCAGCAACAATTCCAGTTACTTTAAAACAGGCGAAAAAAGCTGGTGTTAGTGAGGAGATTGCTAATTTTAGTATTCCACTATGTGCAACTATACATCTATCCGGTAGTATCCTGAAAATAGTCTCTTGCGTGGTAGCATTGATGTTATTGCAAGACCTACCGATGGATCCTATATTGATGTTTGGTTTTATATTGATGTTGGGTATTACTATGATAGCTGCTCCGGGCGTTCCAGGTGGAGCAATTATGGCGGCTATTGGATTAATTGCCTCCATGCTTAATTTCGACCTGGAGAATCAAGCGATTATGATTTCATTGTATATAGCTATGGATAGTTTTGGAACAGCATGTAATGTTACTGGGGATGGTGCTATCGCTCTTGTTTTAGATAAAATAGCCAATCCCAAAAAGCTTTAGGATGAAACTATTCTGGAGATGATTACCTGTGTAGGTCATTACATGGTATACGGAATTTGTATTGATGCTAATAAATAACCCACTTATTTGATGTGAATAAGTGGGTTAATAAATAGTAATCTTTTGCTATTTATTCTTTGAACAATCTGAGGTCTCCCTTGATCAACTCTTCGTTAAACTGGCCTATGCTTGTGTTGATTAGCATTTTATTTAAGTTGTTCCTAATGGACTTAAACTCATTATGCAAAGGACAGGGGTTATTTTCCGAGCAATAATCTAAACCTAAGGCGCAGCCAGTAAGAATTTCTTGACCGTCCATACTTATAACTATGTCAGCAATGGGTCTTTGAAGATTCTCTTCCGTAAGATAAAATCCACCATTGGGCCCTTTTATTGAAAATACTATCCCTTCTTTACTAAGCTTTTGTAATATTTTGGCTAAAAAAGGTTCTGGAGATTTGATGTTTTCGGCAATCTCCTTTATACCTACTTTCCTTCCTTCATGCGTACTTCGTGCAATATAAAATACAGCCCGCATAGCATATTCACAGGATTTAGAAAATACTCCCATAATTATAGATACCTTTTGTGATATTAATTATTACTTTTTAAGATGGATAGTTAATCGAACCACTGATTCTTGGTTTGCTATGAGGTCGTGGAGAACTTTACCCTCTACGCTTATTACATCTCCTTGTTTTAACACATGTCTCTTATCTGGTAAACCAAAATCAATTTCTCCTTGAACAACCATAACGGATATTGGGTAAGGACTTTGATGTTTTTTCATGTGTTGTCCGTTTTTAAAACTTAAGCGTACTTCTTTATTATGATCTGTTTGATATAAAAGTTCGAGTTTCGGCTTATCTTCATTAAAAGTAATGTTATCTAAAAATGATGCTTTCATGTTTTTTTATGTTATTATTATTCAACCTTAGCAATATAGTTAATTCTTTTATATCACGAATTTTTAAGTTTAAAATTTACATCTCAGGTTAATTTTTGAGGATGTAACAACTTGCTTGCCAGCAATATAATGAAACATTATTGTAATAAGAGATAAAAATGTCTTTTATTATTTTTAGTTTTTTATATTTGTGGTAAATAAAGGGGTAAAATCAATAAATACTTCCAAAAAAAATGAACAGAAATATTGTTTTAAAGGTAGGTTTAATAGGGGGGTGGGCGATGCTTCCATTGTTAACTTTGGCGAAAACCAGGGACTTTCCCTATCCATTACAACTGGATCTTCCAGTCATTTTATGGTTAAGTTTAATAATTCTTAGTATTGTATTAGTACTTTTTGCATTTTCAGTTAGCTCCAAGGTTAAAAAGCTATTTCAAGAGAAAGCTGCAGCACGTAAAAAGCAAGACCAAGATGATACCAAGGAATTGCTTAATAAATTATCAGTTAAACAACTTAAAGAGATATTGGACTTGAAAAATAAAAAGCTTTTAAGTCTTATTATTCCTGTTTTATTGAGCATGCAGCCTCTGTTTGCTCAAGGAAATAGAGGGATTAATAAGGAGAATATTTTGGGGCAGTTCCCAGTTATTATTACAATCACATTAATTTTAGTACCCGTAGTTATTGGAATAATTATTCTGTTCATGCGAGTTCAAGGGTTGATTGCAAAATATAAAGGGCATACGCACCAGAAGACGACTCACGATTTAGCGGAATTTATAAAAAATGCTTCTCCCGAAGAGCTAGCAGAACTTTTAGAAAAGAAAAAGAAAGATAAGGCCTTTCATTTATCTCATACGGAGTTAAGTGGTGAATTGCCAGCTAGTGACGCTAAAGGTATTATCAGTATAATTGATGATAAAAACCCACTGGTTGTTGCAGTCAAAAAGAAAGCAGTTTCTAGACCTAAAATAGACCCTAAGTTATCCAAGTTAATAGTTTGGTATTTAATTACAGCGGCTATCTGGTTGATTTTTGGTACTACGGTAGGTGAATATATAGGTATTAAATTCGTTGCACCGGAATTAGATTCGGTGAGTTGGCTAAGCTTTGGTAGGCTTCGACCAGTACACACCAATGCGGTGTTCTGGGGTTGGAGTTCTCTGGGTATGTTTGGGTTAGCCCATTATATAGTACCACGAGTAAGTAATGTACCACTGTTTAGCATCAAGTTGGGCTGGTATTCTTTGTATTTGATTAATGCAACTGTCTTATTAGGGTCTATCTCTTTAATGGCAGGTATTAATAACGGGGGTGGCGAATACAGGGAATACATTTGGCCAATCATGCTTCTTTTCGGAATTGCTTTAGGAATTACTTTATACAATTTCCTTAAAACTATTGCCGTTAGGAAGACCCGCGAGATTTACATTTCCAATTGGTACATAGTAGCGTCTATAATCTTTACTATTGTAATTGCACTAGTTGCATATATTCCTACTTGGCAAAATGGCCTAGGAGAAACGATAGTCCAGGGGTATTATATGCATCAAGGTGTAGGGATGTGGTTTATGTTGTTTATGCTAGGTGTTGTATACTACTTCTTACCGCAACAACTAAACCAACCTATTTACTCCTACAGTTTGGGGGTGCTGGCGTTTTGGACCCAAATTTTATTCTATACACTTATTGGAACCCACCACTTTATTTTCAGTGCCATTCCTTGGTGGCTACAGACAGTTGCTATAGTTGGTAGTGTGGGGATGGTTATTCCTGTTGTCGCCGGAACAACGAACTTTCTAATGACCTTTAAAGGTGCTTGGTACAAGCTTAAAGATAGTTATACATTACCCTTCTTTCTAGTAGGAATTATATTTTATTTTACCGGTTCTATGCAAGGTACCGCTGAAGCATTCCGTGTAACCAACTTATTCTGGCACTTCACGGACTTTACTGTAGCGCATTCGCACTTGACGATGTATGGTATCATTTGCTTCTTACTATGGGGTGGGATATATGCTATTTTACCTAGATTATCCGGTCAAGAGGCTCCTCAGATAACGGTAGGAGCCCACTTCTGGCTGGCTTTAATAGGGCTAGGGTTTTACTCGGTACCCTTGATGTATGGAAGTACGTTAAAAGGATTGATGTGGATGGATGGAAAACCGTTTATAGACAGCGTGACGATGATGGCTCCTTACTGGTTATGGAGAGCAATTGGAGGTAGTCTAATGTGGTTATCCCATATATTCTTCCTATACAACATGTATAAAATGGTTAGAACTAAACCCACAAAAGACCCGGTGAAAGAGGTGTTGAGTGAAGTTAGAAATGGTATATAGTAAGTTGAATATTTAAGAGCTAAAAATGAATTTCTTCGATAATCATAAAAATCTTTTTACAGTAGCGTCTCTATTTTTTATTGTGCTAACAGTATTTGTAGCTATAATTCCTGCACTTGATAATCAAAATAGAAATGCTCCCTTACCAGATGCTGAGCCTCTTTCTGAAGAAGCTAGAAAAGGTAAAGAATTATTTATTGCCAACGGGTGCGTCGCTTGCCACACACAGCAAGTGAGAAACCTCGATATGGATAAAGTTTGGGGTAAACGCCCAAGCATGGCTGCAGATTATGCATTAAATACTAGAATGGACGTATGGAGGAATACGGCAACCTTAATGGGAACCGAACGTACTGGGCCAGATTTAACAGATGTAGGTAATAGACAGCCTAGTGAAGACTGGAACTTAGTGCATTTATTCAACCCTAGGATTGTGGTAAAAGAATCTATTATGCCAAGCTATCCGTGGTTATTTGAAATTAAAAATTTACCTTCAGAAGATGATGTAGTTATAAATGTGCCAAACGAGTTTAAAAAAGGCGAGCTAGGTAGTGTTGTCGCAAAACCTGAGGCTTTGCAATTAGTTGCCTATCTGCAGTCGCTAAAACAAACACCTCTTCCTGAGGGTATCCCTGCACCGGACTTTTTGTATGAACGTAAGAAAAAAGGAGGTGCTGATGGAGAATCAGAAGAGTTAGATGGTGCAGCGTTATATGCAACACATTGTCAAAGTTGTCATCAAGCTAATGGTGAAGGATTAGTGGGTGCCTTTCCTCCATTGAAAGACAGTCCAGTAGTTAATGAAGACGATAATTTGGAGCTATATATCGATATTATCATGAATGGTTACGATGCTAGACCTGAGTATGGCCCTATGACTCCCGTGGGTAGTACAGCCGGGTTTACTGAAGAAGAGGTTGCAGCAATCATAAACCATGAACGTACGAGCTGGGGTAACTCTGGTAAAACTGTGACTCCAGAAGAGATAAAAAGTATTTTTGAACATGTTAAACTTCAAGCACAATAAAATGAAAAGGATTGGATTAACGAGTATACTGTTGCTGTTGATAAATACTTTTGCTTGGGCCTGTCCAGTATGTGAAAGACAGCAACCAAAGTTGTTGCGAGGAATTATTCATGGTGCAGGCCCGGAGCATCAGTGGGACTATATAATCATTATTGCTGTGGCAATAATTACGATTGCTACCTTGTTCTTCTCGGTGAAATGGTTGATCAAACCAGGAGAGAAATCAGATAAGCATATTAAAAGAATGGTATTAGATCAAGATGAATATGAAGGATACTAGTAAAATATATCTTTTTTTAGATGACGCAACTCAGCCCCTGGCTGAAGTAACTGCGCCCACAAGCTTTGAGCTGGATACTACAAAATTAGTAGATGGTAAGCATACGCTTAAAATTGTTTCTAAAGACCCTACTGGTAAAGAAGGTGTGAGATTAGTTCCTTTTGAAGTAAGGAATGGTCCAGCTATTACCGTGGAAGGTATCAAAGCTAATGATAAAGTTGATGGTGTTGTTCCTATTTTAATTAATGCGTATTCAAAAGGTGATCAAAAATCGTTTTTAATTGAAGGGAGTGAAACACCAACTAGTATTCCATCATGGGTATGGATACTGATAATAGGTTTTGTTGGATGGGCTATTTATTATACAGTGCTGTATTTGTATTAATGAATGCCTATATTTTTTATGACGGATCTAGCAATGGAAAAAGTAGAAAAGCAGGATATAAAGACATTCGATGATATAAAGAATTTAGTAGATAGTTTTTATAACTTGGTGAGAAAAGATGAGTTAATTGGGCCAATTTTTGATGAAACTATTGGCGATGGTTGGGACGAGCATCTTCCAAAGATGTATAGCTTTTGGCAAACTATTTTATTAGGAGAGCATACTTATACTGGCGCACCTTTTGTACCACATATGAATTTGCCAATAGATCGTCCTCATTTTGAGGTATGGATTGGTTATTGGTATCAAACAGTGGACGAATTATTTAGTGGCTCTATTGCTGAAGAAGCAAAATGGAGAGCCTCTAGAATGAGAGAAGTGTTTTTAGATAAACTAGACTACATTAGGAACTCTCCAAATTTTCGAGGTCTTGTTTGAGGGGAATATGAGTAAGCTATAAATTGAAAGCTTTTATGGAACTCTTAGAGCATACTAAACTTCAGGTGTTTACCCAGGATTATCCAAATATTATTGAGCTATTTGATAATTTGGATATTGATTACTATTGCTTTGGTGAACGTACTCTTGAAGAGGCATGCCAAAAACAAAACTTAGATCTACAGGAAGTTGTCAACAAAGTTCAATTGTTTTTAAAAGAAAATCCTAATCCTGATAATTTTGAAAAACCCTCTTTAGAAAGGTTACTGGATTTTGTTGAGCAGATTCACGTAGATATCAGGAATAAGCTTCGTGATTTAAAGCCTAAAGCGCCACTTTTTTTTAAACAACGCAAGCATGAAAAATTGCAAGTTGAGCTTATTAAGGTATTGACAATTTTAGAAAATCAGCTAGGAAAACACCATAAACTTGAAGAAGAATTCTCTTTACCCTATTTTAGAAATCTTCAACATGAGGAAATGGGTAAGGTAACAGACTTTGTGAAATCTTATATTGGTAACCTAAAGCAGCATTTAGAAATCATGAAACTAGAACACGAGGTGATTGCTCGTCAGTATCATAGAATCAGGCAGATACTTGATTTATATCAAGGAGAAGGTGAGGGCGTTCAATTGGAGTTTCTTAATGATTTTAAAGAGTTTGCAAAACTACTAAAAGTGTATATCCACACGGAGAATAATTTAGTGTTCCCGAAAGTCATTGAGTTGAGCAAGCATTAAAGTTTTTTTCCTTCCTTGGAATCAGCCTTCGTAATGAGTTTGTTTACAAAATAGAGGTCACTTTTCGCCCAGCTCAGTGATTTTAATTCCTCAAGTTTTAACCATTTTACTTCTTGATGTTCAATGCACCGCGGTATTCCATTAGTTATCCTACAAAAATAACCGTGCAAATGTAGTGGGTAAACGGGATCTAAACTTTCCGCACTTCCCCAGTACTCTATGATTTCGATACCAACCCCTAACTCTTCTTTAATTTCTCGAATGACGCATTCTTCTAGTGTTTCATGAGCTTCTAGCCTTCCCCCTGGAAACTCCCACTTTAAAGGGTATTTCATGTTAGAGGAACGCTGCGCCACAAGGTACTTATCTTGTTTTTTGATAATAGCACAGGTGGCCACCTGCTGATATTCTGATAAATGTTCTTGCTGATTAGGGTTTTTCATGAGCAAATCTAATCTCTCCTGACTGCACCATCCACAGCTGGTGGTAAAGGCCTTTTTTAGTGAACAATATATCGTGAGTCCCTTCCTCAATTACGCGACCATTTTCCATGACTAAGATTTTATCAGCATGCCTGATGGTAGATAGCCTGTGGGCTATGATAATGGTCGTTCTATTGATAGCTATCTTATAGAGTGAACGCTGTATTGCAGCTTCTGTTTCATTATCTACCGCTGAGGTTGCCTCATCGAGAATAAGTATGGGGGGATTTTTTAAAATGGCCCTTGCTAAGGCAATTCGCTGACGCTGTCCTCCTGATAATTTCTGACCACGTTCTCCAACGAGGGTGTCATAGCCTTCTGGTAGGCTCATAATAAATTCATGCGCTTCTGCTAACTTGGATGCATCTAAGATCTGCTGCTTGGTTGCATTAAAAGTACCGTATGAAATGTTTTCTAAAACGGTCCCATGGAATAAAAATATGTCCTGACTTACCAGTCCTGTTGCATGCACTAAATCCTCATTTTTATAGTCACGAAGATCCCTGCCATCCAATAGAATTTCACCTCCAGTTACATCGTAAAGCCTCAAAAGTAGCTTGATTAAACTACTTTTTCCTGCCCCTGTGGGTCCAACGATGCCCACTGTTTCGCCTGGTTTGATGGTTAAGTTCAGGTTTTTAAGAACAGGATCTCCGGTTCTATATTTAAAGTTGACATTTTGGAATTCATATCCCCCTTTAACGGTGTTTTTATTCAATGGTTGAGTCCCCTCGGTAAGAATTTCTTTGGTCTTCAACAAACCCATGACACGTCTGGTACTGGCCATTGCTCTTTGGTACAGGTCGAAAGTCTCGCCCAACCTTGTCAAAGGCCATAAAAGACGCTGGGTGACAAAAATAAGAACACTGTACATACCAACTGCCATCTCTCCGTTAAGAGTTTTAAAACCAGCGAATATTAAAATTCCTATAAAGCCTGTTAGAATGAGCATTCTAATCAAAGGAACAAATGCTGCGCTTAGCCGAATGACGCTTTGATTGGCCTTCTTATAGTTTTCGGATAGACCCGATATTCTGTTGTATTCATAAACTTCCGTACCAAAGCTTTTTATGGTCGCCATACCGCCTAAATTATTCACCAGCTGCGAGCTCGTAGCGCCGGCCTGCTCTCTAACTTTGGTATACCTAGGTGCTAGTTTCTTTTGGAACCAAACCGATCCCCATATAATAAACGGCATGGGTGCGATAGCCAACCAGCCAATTTCCGGTGCAGAAAACATAAATATGGAGCCTATTACGATTACGGTTACAAATACTTGTATAATATCATTTGCTCCGTGGTCTAAGAATCTCTCAAGTTGATTGATATCGTCATTTAAAATTGATATTAAATCACCCGAGGATTTATCTTCAAAGTAGGCCATCTCCTGTTTCTGGAGGTTATTATAAGCATCTTTCCTTAAGCTGTTTTGTACAAACTGTGCTAAATCTCTCCAATATACTTCAAATAAATATTGAAATAAAGACTCCATGACCCATACAATCACGGTTATACCTGCCAAGTATATTAACTGATCGCTTGGGTCTTTTATTCCAAAACCAGCAATTAAACTTTCCTCACCTTTAACCACTACATCGACTGCAGCACCAATCAAAATAGGAGGTGCCAAATCAAAGAGTTTATTCAGGACTGAAAAAAGGGTAGCTAATTTCACTTTAACGTGAAAAGGGCTCATATATTGAAAGAGCTGCCTTAATGGACTGTCTGTATTTTTATTATTTCGCATAAGGGATTATCTATATCTCAAATCGCTCGCAATTTACCTTGAAATGTCCTAAAAAGGAAATTACTGCCTATCCAATTGTAGTTATGATGAAGGGATTATCATTGGAGTTGTTGATAGGGCGAAATAATGTAGGTAGTGTTCCAGATTATCGGGAGATAATACCGGACACTTGATTACAAGGCAAGGCATTTTTTCGTAACTTTGCTTTATGACCAATAATAATAGATTGAGACTGCCAAAGCAGAATGATGAATTGCTGAAAGGTGCATTCGAAGAGAATTTCTCCGATTTTCTACGCTTCCTCTACCCGAACGCTGAGGACCTATTTGACCTGTCCAAAAACATCGAATTCATGGACAAGGAACTATTTGCGATAGTACCCGACAGGGAACGCAAGAAAGGTAAGCGCATAGCTGATCTTTTAGCAAAGGTCTTTTTGAAAGATGGTTCGGAAAAATGGATTTTGATACATACTGAAATCGAGGGAGGTAATCAAGAGGATTTTGCTTTTAGATTATTCCAATATTGGTATCGCCTGCTTGACCGTTATGGCGTCCCCGTGGAGACTGTTGTTGTGTTTACAGGGGATAAGAGTCAACGCCGGCCTTCAGAATACCGCCATAAGACGATCGATACAAATATTTTATTTCAATACAGAGCATATCACGTGTTTGATAATACGGAATCTGAATTATTAGCGATGGACAATGCCTTCGCATTGATAGTTTTAGCTTGCCAAAAAGCGCTGTTGGAAGGCAAGATTCCAGAAGAGGAATTGGGCATTGATAGGCTTACGATAGCTAGAACCTTGATCCACCATTATCTCGATAAAGACCGTATTACGAATTTTCTTATTTTCCTCAAAAATTTTTTGTATATTAATGATGAAGAAATAAACCGTATATTTGATGAAGAGATTATACAATTGACAGGAGGTACAATCGATATGAGTGTTCTAGAAATAGTAAAAAAACAGGAAAGACAACAGGGTATACAACAGGGTATACAACAGGGCATACAAAAAGGACGTTTGGAGGAACGTGCTAAAGCTGTAGCCGAAAAAAAGGAATTTGCGATCAAGATGTTGCAGAGCGGGTTAGATGCGGAACAAATTTCTGGTATTTTAGGTTTGCCAACCAAGGAAATTGAAAAGCTGAAATAGTTTTGTCGATATGGAAATCAATAGCTTACTTTGTATAACTTTGAGTTTTAAGTAATCAATATTAGGCAAAGTTTGTATAATATTGGCAGGTAAAACTATTTGAGCATCAAGACAGCCTGATTGATGCTTTTGGCTGTGTGTTTTCAGAAGCACTAGATGAAGATTACGAAGAGCTGGATTTTGCTAATCGTATGAAAAAGAGATGTCAAGATAGTAAGAAAAGATTGGTATAATAGCTATTGTAAGTGGCTCGTAATAAACTCGCATCGCAGTTCTGTACTGTTTTTTGGAACTTCAACAAGTTAATAACCATATTCCAAATAGGTTTTCTTCATTTCTTCAAAGGAGAAAATAGCTTTTTTCCAAGTCTGCTTTTTTTCGTTATCTGTGGAGGATATCTTTTGCCAACGTGGCAGGATAAGCACTTTTTGATTATCCGGATGCCTCGTTACCAGATTATTGACTTATTCTGAGATGGGAATGTTTTTTTGTTTTCATATAACAGATAGCGTCTAGAGCCCCTCTATTGAAAAAACAAATTGGAGTTGGGTTCAGCGGCTATAAGTCGGTAGATTTCTAAAGACGCATCTAATAGCAATAAATTTTATTCTTCCATGGCAAGCCTTCTCCATCAGTTTGCATCTGTTCTTGTATAATTCTTCCAGTCTCTTCCATGAGCACAAAATAACCTTGCTTTTCTAAAACATTGATTAACGTGGATTTTCCTACCCCTGGACCACCTGTAATAACCATTAGTTTCATTTTTTCTATATTTATTTATTGGTACAAAATTATTCAATAATAAAATGTCAAACATTGGAGTCTGGATGTTGTTATAGGACAAGATGGATTCAGAAAATGTATCGATAATATTATAATAAATTTTTCCATCCTGTTAAAATTCATCTTAAAGTTGCAGTTTGAAAAGTAAATAAGAACTAAGTGCATCAACATAAATCGAATGTAGAAAATGGCGGCTTATGACTAGAGTTCCTCCAAGAATTATTAGAGTTTTAATGCGTATAGGCTTCCGTAACACGGATTTTCTTATTGTTCTCAAAAGTTTTTTATATTAAAGATGAAGAAATAAACCGTATATTTGATGAAGAGATTATACAATTGACAGGAGGTACAATCGATATGAGTGTTCTAGAAATAGTAAAAAAACAGGAAAGGCAACAGGGTATACAACAGGGTATACAACAGGGTATACAACAGGGACGTTTGGAGGAACGTGCCAAAGCTGTAGCCGAAAAAAAGAAATTTGCGATTAAGATGTTGCAGAGCGGGTTTGATGTGGAGCAAATTTCCGATATATTAGGTTTGCCTACCAAGGAAATCGAAAAACTGAGATAGTTTTTATAGCGATGCAGATCAATAGCTTGATTTACATAATCTAGAGCTTTAAAAAAGCAACATTATCCAATATTTTGCATAATGTTGATAGACAAAACTTCCTATTTGCTGGAAGCCATGACGTAAAACAGGGTGCCGCCATGATTTATTTGTTTTTTGGTGTCTGCAAGAAGCATGAGGTACCCCATTTCAGTGACTAAAATATACTTTAGAAAACAACGCCTCTATATACCATTAAAAATAGAGAGACCTATACCCACAGAACTATAAGAAATAATAGAGAAATCAAACATCTAGTTGGAAGAGCGCACACCGTATGACATCTTTTTTTGATTTTTTTCGTTGAGTATTGTACTAGACACTGTGTCTTGACTAGGGGATTTTAGATTTCAAATTGTAAACAAACTATGGAATATTAACAGGGATTTCTCATTTAAAAGAGTGCAAATTAACCCCTTACAATAGAGTAGAGTTTTACGTAATAAATTCATTAGATTTGTAAGAAAACGAGAACGCATGTACATTATATTTGATACCGAAACTACTGGGCTTCCTAAACGTTGGGGTGCCCCTGTAACTGATTTGGATAACTGGCCAAGGTGTGTCCAAATCGCTTGGCAGATTCACGATGATTTAGGGAGGGTAATAGAGCATAAAGACTTTATAATTAAACCTGACGGCTTTAATATACCTTATGAAGCGGAAAGTATACACGGTATTTCTACAGCACTTGCAAATAAGCAGGGAGTTGATATCTTGTATATGCTGGAAGAATTTAAGGAGGCATTAAGCAAAGCTAAATTTGTTGTTGGTCAAAACGTACAGTTTGACTTAAATGTAATGGGGGCAGAGTTCTTGCGCTACGGTATGGATAATATCTTAGAAGATAAACCTAAGTTAGATACCTGTACTGAGGTTACTGCTGAATTGGTAAAGCTTCCCGGTGGTAGAGGGGGGCGGTATAAGCTGCCCACACTAACTGAGCTGCACGAGTATTTGTTTGGAGTCGCCTTTAGCGAGGCTCATAACGCTACTGCTGATGTTGAAGCTACAACCAGATGTTTTTTAGAGCTTATTCGACGAGAGGTGTTTACTGCAGAAGAGCTGCAAGTGGATACGGGATACTTTGTTGAGTTTAAAGAGCATAACCCAAATCCGATTGAGGTTATTGGCTTAAAGCACATTAATTTAAAGCTAGCATCTGATAAAGTTGCTGGAGAGGTTGATAGCAACAAAAGAGCGATTGATAAAGATCCGGAGGTACAAGAAAAACTCAAGGAAGCGACCTTTGTTCACCTGCATAACCATTCTCAGTTCTCGGTTTTACAATCTACAATTAGCATCAATAATCTGGTCGATGCAGCTGTAAAAAATAAAATGCCTGCCGTGGCTTTAACAGACCACGGGAATATGATGGGAGCGTTTTCTTTTGTAAGTCGAATAGAATCGCACAATAAATCATTGCAATCGCAGCTAGAAGCTGAAAACGTACCCCCGGAGGAGATTGAAAAGGCATTGTTAAAGCCTATTGTGGGCTGTGAATTATTTGTTTGTGAGAATCACTTAGATAAGACGCAAAAAGATAATGGATACCAAATCGTGTTTTTAGCGAAAAACAAAAGAGGCTACCATAATCTAGCTAAAATGTCGTCGATCGCTTATACCGAAGGGTTTTACTACGTTCCTAGAATTGATAAAGCAATTGTAGAGCAGTATAAAGAAGACTTAATTGTACTTTCTGGAAACCTATCGGGTGAAATTCCTAATAAGCTCTTGAATATGGGCTTTAATCAAGCAGAGGAGGCCCTTGTTTGGTGGAAGGAGCAATTCGGTGAGGACTTTTATGTGGAAATCATGCGCCACGGTCAAGAGGATGAAGATAGGGCAAATCTAGAATTGATAAACCTAGCTGACAAACATGGGGTTCAATTAATAGCCACAAATAACACGTATTATATTGCTAAAGAAGATGCGCACGCTCACGATATTTTACTGTGCGTAAAAGACGGAGAAAAGCTCTCTACACCTAAGGGAAGGGGACGTGGGTTTAGGTTCGGCTTGCCGAATCAAGAATATTTCTTCAAATCGGCACAAGAAATGAAGGATATTTTTAAGGACATCCCTGATGCCATTATTAATATCCAGGGGCTAATTGATAAGATTGAGCCTTTTACCTTAAGTCGTGGAATTTTACTACCTAAGTTTCATATTCCAAAGGAGTTTGAAGATCCTAATGATGATATAAATCAAACTAAAAATGGCGAGAATGCGTATTTAAAGCATTTAACCTATCAAGGTGCTAAAGCACGCTATGGAGAGGTTACTGAGTCTATTAGTGAGCGATTAGACTTTGAGCTGGATACTATTGAAAAAACGGGCTATCCGGGCTATTTCTTAATTGTTCAAGACTTAATCGCCGAGGCCCGTAGAATGGGCGTATCGGTAGGGCCGGGAAGGGGATCCGCTGCTGGATCCGCAGTCGCATATTGCCTCGGGATTACCAACATCGATCCCATTGAATACGATTTGCTATTTGAGCGTTTTCTAAATCCAGACCGGGTATCCATGCCCGATATCGATATTGACTTTGATGATGAAGGTAGAGGGAGAGTCATTGATTATGTAATTAATAAATACGGTAGCTCCCAAGTGGCACAAATCATCACTTACGGTACTATGGCCGCTAAGTCATCGATTCGAGATACAGCCCGAGTTTTAGACCTACCGCTACAAAATGCCAATGAAATAGCTAAGTTAATTCCTAACATTTCTTTAAAGGCTATTTTCAATAGTGCTGAAGATGAGCTCAAAAAAAAGCTTAGGAGCGAAGAGTTAGAGGCAGTAACTCAGCTTAAAGCAAAGGCTCATCATAACGGATTAGAATCTGAAACCATAAAACAAGCTCAGGTACTGGAGGGTTCTTTACGAAACACAGGGATTCACGCTTGCGGAGTTATCATTACCCCCGATGATATCACCAACTTTGTCCCAGTAGCTTTGGCCAAGGACTCCGACTTGTACGTTACGCAATTCGATAACTCGGTGGTTGAGAGTGCAGGGCTATTGAAGATGGACTTTTTGGGGCTTAAAACTTTAACGTTAATAAAAGATACGGTAGAAAACGTTCGTCTCAGACACAATATCGTCCTTAATCCAGATGAGTTTCCGATTGATGATGTGAAAACATACGAACTGTTCCAAAGGGGTGAGACCATAGGAATATTTCAATATGAGTCTCCTGGAATGCAAAAATATATGAAGGAGCTAAAACCTTCGGTATTTGCAGACTTAATTGCTATGAACGCATTATACCGTCCAGGTCCGATGGAATATATTCCTTCGTTTATTCGTAGGAAGCACGGGTTAGAACCGATAACTTACGATTTGGATGCCTGTGAGGAATACTTAAGTGAAACCTATGGAATTACAGTTTACCAAGAGCAGGTGATGCTTTTATCGCAAAAACTGGCCGATTTCTCAAAAGGTGATGCCGATAACCTGAGAAAGGCTATGGGTAAAAAGCAGAAAAATGTTCTAGACAAAATGAAGCCTCAGTTTATTGAAAAGGCCAGTGCTAAAGGTCACGATGCTAAGGTGCTGGAAAAAATTTGGACCGACTGGGAGGCTTTCGCGAGTTATGCATTTAATAAGTCACACTCCACCTGTTATGCTTGGATTGCCTATCAAACGGCTTATCTTAAGGCACATTATCCCGCAGAATATATGGCTGCTGTGTTATCCAACAATATGAACGACATCAAGCAGGTTACATTTTTCATGGAAGAGTGTAGAAGAATGGGATTGGAGGTTCTGAGTCCTGATGTTAACGAGTCCCACTATAAATTCACTGTAAACGAGGTAGGTGCTGTAAGGTTTGGAATCGGTGCTGTAAAAGGAGTAGGTGCTAATGCAGTTAAAGCCATAGTGGAGGGAAGGACTGAGGGACCTTATTCATCACTTTTTGATATGGTCAAGAAGATTGATCTAAAGGCAGTAAATAAAAGGGCAATCGAGAGTTTGGTGTATGCAGGGGGCTTTGATAGCTTTACCAATTTGCACAGAGCACAATATTTTCACACCGAATCGGATCAGCTAACTGGAATTGAAAAAGCTATTCGATATGGGCATAAATACAAGGAAACCATCAACTCTGCACAAACAAGTTTGTTTGGTGGTGAATCCGCGATCGATCTACCTGAACCAAGCTTGCCGGAATGTGAGCCTTGGGGATTGTTAGAGAAGCTTAAATATGAAAAAGAGGTTATTGGTATATATTTAACCAGTCACCCTTTAGATAACTACCGATTTGAGATTAAGCATTTTTGTCCAAACAGTGTTCGCGATATAACGCTAGTGAATAAGATTCAAGAGATGGTTGTTAGCGATGAAGACAGGAAGGCATTCAATAAAGTTAAAAATAGACCTCTTATCATTGGAGGAATGATCACTGCAGCGGACCATAGGATATCAAAAAATGGAAATCCATTCGGGTCTTTCATAATTGAAGATTATAACGATTCTTATGAAATCAGGGTGTTTGGAAAAAGCTACATAGAAAATAAAAATTATATGCAGACCGGCTTCTTCGTTCAAATTCGCGGTATTATTCAAGAAAGGAGAAATCAACCCGATAACTGGATCTTTGATTTAAACACAATAAAATTACTTTCTGATTTACGCGAGCAGAACTGTAAAAAATTCACCATACAGATGACGCTCGATAATTTATCCCAAGAGAAAATCGAACAGTTGCAAGTGGCTGTAGAAAAAGCAAAAACCGATGAATATGAGAATAATTGTAAATTGCAATTTATGGTTTGGGATACAGAAAAGGAAATAGGAGTAGAAATGCCTTCAAAACGTCATAAAATTTTTATTACAGATGATTTTTTAATGGAATTAAGTAAGCTAGAAGGTGTATCGTACCGTTTAAATTAAATCTGACAAATTAGGTGGTTCGCAAGGTTTTGTTATATTTGAAAATAGTAGTAAATTTGATATTCACGAATTATATTAAAAAGTTATGGCTATAGAAATTACAGATAGCAATTTTGAAGAAGTTGTATTAAAGGCTGATAAGCCAGTATTGGTAGATTTTTGGGCTGAATGGTGTGGACCATGTAGAATGGTTGGACCATTAGTAGATGAGATTGCAAAAGAATACGATGGAAAGGCTGTTGTTGGAAAAGTTAACGTTGACAACAATCCTGAAATTTCTGTGAAGTTTGGAATTAGAAATATTCCTGCTTTATTATTCTTTAAAAACGGCGAAGTTGTAGACAAACAAGTAGGAGCTGTTCCGAAATCTGTTTTAACTGAAAAGCTGGATCAACAAATCTAAAAGAATTTCAAATCTGCAAATTTAAACCGGGTTTACGTAGAGTAGGCCCGGTTTTTTTACGCTCAAAATTTGGCGTTATAAGAACGATTAAATTTCAGGTATTAACCCTTCATTTTGGCCATTTTACCGATTTTAAACGTTTATTCACCTAAATCTAGTATAGAGGAGTTATTTAGAAAGTTATTTTTGCTTTTATGGTTTAGAAACTAGAGGATGTTTTCCCTTTCAGATCGGACCAAGATAACTTTTAAGTCCCCAAAGATGCGTCACATTAAAAACACGAAATTTGAGCGTATAGAGATCCTTGATATTTTACGAGGTAAAGCTATATGTGGTATTATTTTCATGAATATTTCAACCTTTATG